>CABKMC010000014.1 GCA_902373455.1 uncultured Streptococcus sp. | reverse complement strand
CTAACGAATTACCGATTTCTGTCCCACTCTCTTTTCTTATTTATTCACGTTTTCCCATTTCCAGTTTTGAACTTCTGGAATGTCATCTCCATTTTCACGGATATAGGTGTTGTGGAAGGCTACTGTTTCATCCATTTGAGCTGCAAATTCAGCTGCTTCTGCTCCAAGAGCTGCATTAGCAGCATCTTGTGCCAAGTGGAAGCGGTCCAACTCAGACATCACACGCATATCAAATGGTGTTGTGATATCTCCGTTTTCACGGTAACCATGCACACGCAAGTTGTGATTGTGACGGTTGAAGAAGATGTCACGGATCATGCCTTCGTAACCATGGAAGGCAAAGATCACAGGTTTGTCAGCGGTGAAGACCTTGTCGAACTCTTCATCTGAAAGTCCACGCGCGTCGACTGATGGGTGACGCAATTTCAAGATATCTACTACGTTGACAAAGCGGATCTTCAATTCTGGGAAGGCTTTGTGAAGAATCGTTACGGCTGCAAGTGCCTCTAAGTTTGGCTCTGTACCTGCTGCTGCAATGACTAGATCTGGTTCTTCATCTGCTGAAACAGTTGAAGCCCAATCGATCACCTTGTATCCTTCACGAACCAATTCTTCTGCTTCAGCTGCTGAGTAGAATTGAGGACGTGGGTGTTTAGAAGAAACGATCAAGTTGATCATATCTTCTGCCTTGAAAGCTTCATCCATCACCGCAAGCAAGCTATTGGTATCTGCTGGCAAGTACTCGCGGATATATTCAGGAGTTTTTTCTGCCAAGTGAGTCAAGATACCTGGATCTTGGTGAGTGTAACCATTGTGGTCTTGTTGGAAGACAGTTGAAGTTGCAATCAAGTTCAAGGCTGGGTAGTTTTTACGCCATGTTGTATGGGTCTTAGACTTACGCAACCATTTGAAGTGTTGAGTGATCATAGAATCCACAACACGAAGGAAGGATTCGTAAGAGGCGAAGAATCCATGACGACCTGTCAAGACATATCCTTCAAGCATACCTTCTGCCTGGTGCTCTGACAATTGAGAGTCAATGACACGACCAGCAGGGCTCAAGGCTTCATCGTAGTCTGGTTTCATACGTCCTAACCATTGACGGCTTGTGCGAGTAAAGACTTCTTGAAGACGGTTTGATTTAGTTTCGT
The DNA here is from genome assembly GCA_902373455.1 of uncultured Streptococcus sp. GTDB lineage: Bacteria > Bacillota > Bacilli > Lactobacillales > Streptococcaceae > Streptococcus. Next base: position 13,313 of record CABKMC010000014.1, on the reverse strand, counting down.
CTGGACCAAAGATACGGAAGTTATCTGGGTTCGCATCCACCAAGTCTGCCGCATACTTACCAAATTCGATCATGTCTTGAGCCATGATTTCACCTGGTGTTTCGATCTTGAAGGCATGTTTCTTCCAATCAGCAGTGTCCATTGGCTTGATGACACCTGCGTTTGTGATTGGGTTCATCGCCATGCGTCGATCACCTTTTGGTGCGATTTCAGCAATTTCAGGAAGTAATTTACCAGTTTCGTCGAACAACTCAGCTGGACGGTAAGATTCCAACCATGAAAGAAGGGCATCCACATGCTCCATGTGGTGAGCATCTACTGGTATTGGAACTTGGTGAGCACGGAAGCCACCCTCGATTGGTGTTCCTTCCCAAGCTTTTGGTCCAGTCCAACCTTTAGGAATACGAGCAATCAAGACAGGGTATACTGGTTGAGTTGCTTCTTCTGCAGAACCTTTACGAGCTTCTGCTTGGACTTTCTTGATTTCTTCAATCGCTTCGTCCAATTTCTCTGCAAACAAAGCGTGAGCAGCTTCGTGGTCATCAGAAATAGCGGTTACGTTTGCAAAGATTGGTTTCCAACCAAGACCTTCAAAGAAGAGTGCCAATTCTTCGTCTGTTTTGCGTTCGAAAATCGTTGGGTTGTGGATCTTTCCTCCGTTGAGGTAGAAGATTGGAAGAACAGCACCATCATTGACTGGGTTCAAGAAGGTATTTGACAACCATCCTGCCATCAATGGACCAGTTTCTCCTTCACCATCACCTATCACTGTTGCAGCAATCACATCTGGATTATCCAATACAGCCCCTGCAGCGTGAGAAAGGGCATAACCAAGTTCTCCCCCTTCATGGATAGATCCTGGTGTTTCAGGCGCCGCGTGAGAAGCGATTCCTCCTGGGAATGAGAAGATCTTACACAAGTGTTTGAAACCTTCTTCGTTTTGAGGGATAGTTGGATTCAATTCAGTATATGAACCATCTAAGTAAGAGTTAGATACCATTACTTGTCCACCGTGACCTGGTCCTTCAATGTAGAACATATCCAAGTCGTATTTGTTGATGGTACGGTTCAAGTGAGCATAGATAAAGTTTTGCCCTGGTACAGTTCCCCAGTGCCCGATTGGGTGAGCCTTCAAGTCATTTTCAACGACTTCACGCTTCAACAATGGGTTATCTTTTAAGTACATTTGAGCAGCTGAAATGTAGTTGGCTGCACGCCACCAAGCGTCTACTTTATCCAAGTAAGCTTTGCTGTTATAATCGACAGTCATCTTGTCTCCTCACAATTTCTAGACAGGTCTGTTGATCAACCTGTTCGTTTGATGAATAGTTTAAACACTCTGTTTTCAAGATCAAACAGATGATATTGAAGAAAATATTCAATATTACTTCTATTCTATCAGGATTTTCCATTTTTGTACATCACAAAGTAAGAAAAATATTCTTTGATGATCAAATTTTTATTATCCGATAAAGCATTCCCATTTACTGTGGAGATCTGATAGAAAAAAGACCTTGCTGATTTTTACAAACCAGCAAGGTCTCGACTGAAATGGAGTAGTTTAAATGACTTTTTTACCTTTCTTGTAGACATCTGTCACTAGATTTGTCGCAAAGAAATAGAAGAGATAGTCTAGATTTGGCGCATCAAAGATGGTAATGTCAGCCTGCTTGCCAGCATCGAAAGAACCGATCGTTTTGGCACGATCTACTGAGTAGGCTGCATTGATGGTCACTGCATTGAGAATTTCTACTGGAGTTAGGCGCATCATGAAGCAACCCAGATGCATGGCAAACTGGAGATTGGCTGTCGGACAAGACCCTGGGTTGCTGTCCGTTGTTAGGGTAATGGCCATACCAGCATCCAACATCTTACGAGCCGGTGCATAAGTATCTTCCATGAGACTAAAGGTTGTGGCCGGCAACAGATTGCCGATAACTTTTGCCTTGGCTAGTTTTTCGATCCCCTCATCGGTAATGACCATCAGGTGTTCTGCGCTGGTGGATTGCAATTCAGCCGCTACGTCAACACCACCAATGGACTCGATCTCATCGGCATGAATCCGTAGCTTGAAGCCCATCTCCTTAGCTTTTGAAAGAAGATAGCGAGATTCATCTGCTGTAAAGACACCTTTTTCACAGAAGATATCACAGAACTCAGCTAGTTTTTCTTCCTTCACTTTGGGAAGCATTTGTTCCACAATGAGATCTAAATATTCTTGGGAACGGCCCTTGTACTCTGTTGGGATCGCATGGGCTGCCATAAAGGTTGATACCAGATCAATTTCATGGTCACGGTCCAAGGCAGCTACTACATCTAGTTGGCGTTTTTCAGTTTCCCAATCTAAACCATAACCACTCTTGGCTTCGACAGTAGTCACCCCATGACGCAACATGTAATCCAACAGTCGTTTGGACTTGTCATAGAGATTGTCAAAAGAAGCTTCCCGTGTCGCTCGAACCGTGCTCAGAATTCCACCGCCTTGAGCGAGGATGTCTAAGTAAGAAACACCCGCTAATTTTTTCGCAAATTCATGTTCACGACTGCCTCCATAGACCAAATGGGTGTGGCAGTCAATTAAACCAGGAGTCGCAACTTTTCCTTCACAGGATTTGACTTCTGTATGGTCATCGATCAGTTCTGGATCTGGTTGACCTGTTCCAACTGCAAGAATCTTTCCATCTTTAATGGCAATATAAGCATCGGAAAGAATTGTTGCCTCTGCCATCTCCTTGCCATAGAGAGGATGGCCTAGATCATTTGGACAAAACAATTGGTTAAAGTGGGTTAATAGGATATCAGCAGACATATGAAACATTCCTTTCTATTTCCCTTGTTATTCATTTTACAATTCTACAGGAAAAGCGTCAAAAAAAAGTCAAAAAGTTTTTCCCCCATTTTTTTTTGCTTTATTAAAAATTATATTTTTTTTTGACTCTTTATTGACGTTTCTTCGATACAATTAAGAAAATATAAATTCACAGTCCAACTATAAGGAGGGTTCTGCTATGTCATTTATAGACGAGAAAGAAATTGCAGCTGCTATGTCTGTCAAACTTGACTTTGATGTCCTACCTGAAAAGGCGACTTTTCAAGAAGGCATCCGTCGTGCACCTGATAGAGGCTTCCGCTTAACGCAAGCTCAGACTGAAATTGCCCTTAAAAATGCTTTGCGTTACATTCCTAAAAAATTCCACCAAGAGTTGATCCCAGAATTTCTGGAAGAACTAAAAACGCGCGGTCGGATCTATGGCTATCGCTTCCGTCCAAAAGATCGCATCTATGGTAAACCAATCGATGAGTACAAAGGAAAATGCACAGCTGCTAAGGCTATGCAGGTCATGATTGACAACAACTTGAGCTTTGAAATTGCTCTTTATCCATATGAATTGGTCACTTATGGGGAAACAGGATCTGTCTGTGCCAACTGGATGCAATACAACTTGATCAAGAAATACTTGGAAGTCATGACAGAAGACCAAACCTTGGTGGTTGAATCTGGTCACCCTCTTGGCCTCTTCAAATCGAAACCAGAAGCTCCTCGTGTCGTCATTACCAACGGTCTCTTGATCGGTGAGTATGACAATATGCGCGACTGGGAAATCGCTGAAGAAATGGGCGTTACCAACTACGGTCAGATGACGGCTGGTGGCTGGATGTACATTGGTCCTCAAGGAATCGTTCACGGTACTTTCAACACCCTTCTCAATGCCGGTCGTCTCAAACTCGGTGTGCCTGATGACGGCGACTTGACAGGTAAACTCTTCATTTCATCTGGTCTCGGTGGGATGAGTGGAGCTCAAGGGAAAGCAGCTGAAATCGCAAAAGCGGTTGCCATCGTTGCAGAAGTGGACCGCTCTCGGATCGAAACTCGTCACTCTCAAGGCTGGATTAGCCAAGTGACAGACAGTGCCGAAGAAGCTGTGAAATTGGCTCAAGCAGCACTGGAAGCTGGTGAATCAACTTCTATTGCCTACCATGGTAATATCGTAGACTTACTCGAATATGTCAACGAACACCAAGTTCATGTTCACCTCTTGTCTGACCAAACCTCTTGCCACAACGTTTATGATGGTGGCTATTGCCCAGTTGGCATTAGTTTTGAAGAACGGACACGTTTGCTGGCAGAAGACAAAGAAACCTTCCGCCGTTTGGTTGATGAAACCTTGGCTCGTCACTTTGCAGTGATCAAAGCCTTGACAGCTAAAGGTACTTACTTCTTCGACTACGGTAATGCCTTCATGAAATCTGTTTACGACTCAGGCATCAAGGAAATTTCTAAGAATGGCTTGGATGACAAAGACGGCTTCATTTGGCCATCTTATGTAGAAGATATCATGGGACCTATGCTCTTTGACTATGGTTATGGTCCATTCCGTTGGGTCTGCCTCAGCGGTAAACACGAAGACTTGATTGCAACTGACCATGCAGCCATGGAAGCGATCGATCCAACTCGTCGCTACCAAGACCGCGACAACTACAACTGGATTCGCGATGCGGAAAAGAACCAACTAGTCGTTGGTACACAAGCACGTATCCTCTATCAAGATTGTATGGGCCGTGTCAACATTGCTTTGAAATTCAATGAACTCATTCGCCAAGGCAAGATCGGACCGGTCATGATCGGACGTGACCACCACGACGTATCTGGTACAGATGCTCCATTCCGTGAAACATCAAACATCAAAGATGGTTCGAACGTCACTTGTGACATGGCGGTTCAATGTTACGCTGGTAACGCTGCTCGCGGTATGAGTCTCGTTGCCCTCCACAACGGTGGTGGTACTGGTATCGGTAAAGCCATCAACGGTGGATTTGGTCTCGTTCTAGACGGTAGCCACCGGATCGATGAAATCATCAAGTCTGCCATTGCCTGGGATACCATGGGCGGGGTTGCTCGTCGGAACTGGGCACGGAACGATCATGCTATCGAAACAGCGATCGAGTACAACCGTCTCCATGCAGGAACAGACCACATCACCATTCCTTATCTGGCAGATGAAGATTTGGTCAAAGAAGCCGTTCAAAAATTGTTTTAACATCAAAAAATAAAAACTGAGAAAGGGGAGGAAAATACAAAGACTCCTCCTCCCCAACTTCTCCTATAAAAAGAGGTAATCATATGGCAAAAATTGTTGAGTGTATTCCAAACTTCTCTGAAGGACGCAATCAGGCTGTGATCGACGGATTAGCAGCTACAGCAAAAAGTATTCCAGGTGTTACGTTACTAGACTACTCGTCTGATGCCAGTCACAACCGTAGCGTCTTTACACTCGTTGGGGATGAAGAAAGCATTCAAGAAGTGGCTTTCCAATTGGTGAAATACGCTTCTGAAAACATTGATATGACCAAGCACGAAGGCGAACACCCTCGTATGGGGGCAACAGACGTTTGTCCATTCGTTCCGGTTAAGGATATCACTACAGCTGAATGCGTTGAGATTGCTAACAAAGTAGCCGAACGCATCAATCGTGAATTAGGTATTCCAATCTTCCTTTATGAAGATGCTGCAACTCGTCCAGAACGGAAGAACTTGGCGAAAGTGCGTAAAGGACAATTTGAAGGAATGCCAGAAAAATTGTTGGAAGAAGACTGGAAGCCAGACTACGGCGAACGCAAGATTCACCCAACTGCAGGGGTTACAGCCGTTGGTGTCCGTATGCCACTCGTTGCTTTCAATATTAACCTTGACACAGACGACCTAGATATTGCCAATAAAATTTCTAAAATCATTCGTGGATCAAGCGGTGGATACAAATACTGTAAAGCGATCGGTGTCATGCTAGAAGATCGTAACATCGCCCAAGTCTCTATCAACATGGTCAACTTGGAACAATTCCCATTGTATCGTGTCGTTGAAACCGTTCGTTTCGAAGCACAACGCTACGGGGTTCGCATCATCGGAACAGAACTCATCGGACTTGCTCCTGCTAAGGCTTTGATCGACTCAGCTGAATACTACTTGCAATTAGAAGACTTTGACTACAGCAAACAAGTCTTGGAAAATCACTTGTTGGGTTAGAAAGGGGATCTATGAAACTAGTTGACTTAAGTATTACAGAGTTTGCCAAGGTTCTTGGTTCAGATGCTCCAGCTCCAGGTGGTGGTTCTGCTGCTGCCCTATCCGCTGCGAATGGGATTTCCCTTACAAAAATGGTCTGTGAACTGACCATTGGAAAGAAAAAATACGCAGAATTTGAAGACCACATCAAAGGGGTTCACGAAAAAAGCGCTCACCTCCAAGACCAGTTACTAGAAGCTATTGACAAGGATACAGAAGCTTTCAATGTCGTATCAGCTGTCTTTGATCTTCCAAAAGAAACGGAAGTAGAGAAAGCCGCTCGTCGTGAGGCCATGCAACAAGCCTTGAAACAGGCAACTGAATCTCCTTTCTCTATGATGGAGCTCATCGTTGAAGCTCTTGAAACCACCAAAGAAGCTGTTGGCAAGTCCAACACCAATGCGGCGAGTGACCTAGGGGTAGCTGCTCTGAATCTTAAAGCTGGCCTTCAAGGGGCTTGGCTCAATGTCTTGATCAACATTTCAGGAATCAAGGACCAAGACTTTGTCCAAGAATACCACGGTAAGGGACTCAAACTCCTCCAAACCGGTTCTGATCTTGCAGACAACATTTACCAAACCATTTTAGAAAGTCTATCATAAACCTAACAAACAAAAAGAAAGAAGGGATTCTATGGTTTTATCGGATATTGAAATTGCCAATTCTGTCCAAATGAAGCCCATCACGGAAATCGCTGCTGAACTTGGATTGACTGAAGACGACATTTCGCTCTACGGAAAATACAAGGCAAAAATTGATAGCAATCAACTGGAACAACTAAAGGATAAGGAAGATGGAAAGCTGATCCTCGTGACAGCCATCTCTCCGACACCTGCTGGAGAAGGAAAGACAACCACCTCTGTTGGATTAGTCGATGCTCTCTCAGCTATTGGTGAAAAAGCCGTCATTGCCCTGCGCGAACCGTCTCTTGGCCCTGTCTTTGGGATCAAGGGTGGAGCTGCCGGTGGTGGATACGCCCAAGTGGTTCCAATGGAAGATATTAACCTTCACTTTACCGGAGACTTCCATGCCATTGGGATTGCCAATAACCTGCTTGCAGCTTTGATTGACAACCACATTCACCATGGAAATGAGTTGGGCATCGATTCTCGTCGGATTACCTGGAAACGGGTGGTCGACATGAACGACCGTCAACTCCGCCATATTGTCGATGGCCTTCAAGGAAAAACAAACGGGGTTCCTCGTGAAGATGGCTTTGACATAACAGTGGCTTCTGAAATCATGGCTATTCTCTGCCTCTCAGAAAATATCCTTGACCTCAAAGAACGCCTCGATCGCATCATTATTGGGTACAACTACCAAGGACAACCAGTCACAGCTAAAGACCTCAAGGCTGGAGGTGCTATGGCAGCTGTTCTCAAAGATGCCATCCATCCAAACTTGGTACAAACCTTAGAACATACTCCTGCTATCATCCACGGCGGACCTTTTGCCAATATTGCTCATGGCTGTAACAGTGTGCTGGCTACTAAACTAGCCCTCAAATATGCAGACTATGTTGTGACAGAAGCTGGTTTTGGAGCAGACTTAGGCGCTGAAAAATTCATTGACATCAAGTGCCGCATTGCCGGACTCAAACCTTCTGCTGTAGTCCTCGTCGCAACCATCCGTGCTCTCAAGATGCATGGTGGAGTTGCCAAAGCGGACTTGGCTACTGAAAATGTCCAAGCCGTTATCGATGGTCTGCCAAACCTAGACAAACACTTGGCCAACATCCAAGAAGTCTATGGCCTACCTGTGGTTGTCGCCATTAACAAATTCCCTCTAGATACAGAGGCAGAGCTAGAAGCTGTCTATGAATCTTGTAAGAAACGCAATGTAGATGTTGTCATTTCGGATGTCTGGGCACATGGTGGTGCTGGTGGACGCGACCTAGCTGAAAAAGTCATTCAACTAGCTCAAGAAGAAAACCACTTCTCTTATGTCTATGACCAAGAAGACAGCATCGAAACGAAATTGACCAAGATTGTCACAAAAGTCTATGGTGGTAAAGGAATTAGCTTAACACCAGCAGCCAAACGCGAAATTAAAGAATTGGAAGCTCTTGGCTTCTCAAACTACCCAATCTGTATGGCCAAAACGCAATACTCCTTCTCAGATGATGCGAAGAAAATGGGAGCACCAAAAGATTTTACTGTTAACATCAGCAATCTCAAAGTAGCTGCCGGAGCTGGCTTCATTGTAGCTCTCACGGGTACCATCATGACCATGCCTGGCCTACCAAAAGTACCTGCCAGTGAAAAGATTGATATCGATGCCAACGGCAATATCACTGGTCTCTTTTAAGAAAGAAGGCGTCCTATGGTGACTATCCTTCATCTTACTCCCGCAGATTATCAAATTTCTACCTGGTCCGGTGGCCAAACCACCCAACTCTTTCTCTCCCCAGAGGGAGGAAGTTATCCAGATCGGACTTTTGACTTCCGCCTCTCCACTGCAACGGTAGAGGTTGAAAAAAGTAACTTTACCGATCTCACTGGCTACCACCGAATCTTGATGCCCTTGAATGCCTCCATTCGACTCAACCATCAACAGAAAGAAGTGGTTTTGAACCCCTTTCAAAGCTACTTCTTTGATGGGGGAGATCCTGTATCTAGCCAAGGGACTTGTCAAGACTTTAATTTGATCTACAAACCTTCTTATCAGGGGCATATGAGTGCTATATCCCCAAATGAAAGTGTCACGAGTCAGAGTCGCTATCAATTGATCTATGCTCTCTGTCCGCTAACACTAAAATGGGGAACGAATCATTCTCAAATCCTCCAAACTCACGAGCTCCTGGTGATCGAACAACCATCTCCCCTTCAAGAGATGACAATCACGTTTTTACCCCATCAGTCTGGGGAGCAACCGATTGCTATCTGGACTGGACTACAATAATGTTCACAAAGGAGAAACATTATGAACGGAGCACATAAACAGTCGATTGAGGAACAAGAAAAAGCGAAATTCAGCTTTAGCGGTGCCACTCTATACGGTATCAACGCCGTAATCGGATCTGGTATCTTCCTCCTCCCTCAAAAAATATATTCTGGCCTCGGACCAGCCTCTCTAGCTGTCATGTTCGGAGTAGCCGTTCTCGTCATGCTACTATCAGCCTGTCTGGCTGAAACGGCTGGCTACTTCGATAAAAACGGCGGAGCCATGCAATACTCAAAAGCCGCTTTCGGAGACTTCGTTGGCTTTAACGTTGGGATTCTCGGTTGGGCCGTTACTGTTATCGCCTGGGCTGCCATGTTAGCCGGCTTTGCTAAGATCTTCATCATTACCTTCCCAGCATTTGAAGGTTACAACCTTCCGATCAGTATCGGTATGCTGATTCTCTTGAGTCTGATGAACATCGCCGGTCTGAAAACCTCTAAGATGTTCACTCTGACAGCTACTGTTGCAAAATTAATTCCAATTGTCCTCTTCTCGCTCTTTGCCATCTTCTTCATTTCTGGCGGGGTAAGCAAGGGCAACTTCACACCTTTCCTTCAATTGGAAAGTGGAACAAGTCTCTTCAGTTCTATTTCTAGTACAGCAGTCTACATCTTCTACGGTTTCATCGGATTTGAAACCATGTCTATCGTTGCAGGGGAAATGCGCAACCCTGAAAAGAACGTTCCCCGCGCTATTCTAGGTTCTATCAGTATTGTATCTGTTCTCTACATGTTGATCATCGCTGGAACAATCGCCATGCTTGGTGGTCGCATTATGCAAACTGGTGCACCGGTACAAGATGCATTTGTCGAAATGATTGGCCCTATCGGAGCTCCACTCGTTTCTTACGGAGCCCTCATTTCAATTGCCGGTCTAAACATTGGTGAATCCATCATGGTCCCTCGTTTTGGTGCCGCATTAGCAACTGAAAAACTCTTGCCAGAGGGTCTTGGAAAAACAAACTCTAAGAACGCTCCTGTCATTGCCATTATCATTTCTGCCATCTTCGCTTTCTTACTCTTGTTATCTGGCTCTTTCGAATCATTAGCAACCTTTAGTGTTGTCTTCCGTTTCTTCCAATACATTCCAACTGCTTTGGCAGCCATCAAACTCAGAAAAATGTACCCAGACAAAAAGGTTACCTTCCGAGTGCCATTTGGTCCTGTTATCCCTGTTCTAGCTGTTGTGATCAGTATCTTGATGATTGCAGGGGACAATCTAATGAACTTCGTATGGGGAGCTATCGGTCTAGTGATCGCTAGTGGACTCTATTTCGTTTTCCACGGAGATAAACTAGGTAAATCATAAAGCATTCTTCACTCATTTTCTTAATACACTAGATGGGACCTCTGGCGGGAGTAGGCTTAGGTTCTACTCCCCAGCCCATCTAAGACTCCACGAATGTCAAACCTGAGCCCTTTTCTCTAAGACTCTTCTCAAACTTCTTAAGATCAATAGACAATGGGCTCATGTTTGGTATTCAAACTGAAGTATACACATCTACTTCCACAGAACAATTATTCATAATCGGAGGTTTTATATGACTCAATTGATTCATTTAGACGGCAATAGCTTAACACTCGAAGACGTCATCGCTGTAGCTCGCCATGGTGCCCAATGTGAGCTTGACGAACAAGCAAAAGAAGCTGTCGTCGCATCCCGTAAAATTGTCGATGATATCGTCCGTGAAAAACGAGTTGTCTATGGTGTGACCACTGGCTTTGGTTCCCTCTGTAATGTCAGCATTTCTCCAGAAGATACAGTTCAACTGCAAGAGAACCTGATCCGAACTCACTCATCTGGTTTCGGTGATCCACTTCCTGAAGATGCCGTTCGTGCCATCATGCTGATCCGTATCAACTCACTCTTGAAAGGTTATTCTGGCATTCGTCTGTCAACTGTTGAAAAACTGTTAGAATTGCTTAACAAAGGAGTCACTCCTTATATTCCTGAAAAAGGCTCTCTCGGAGCTTCTGGAGACCTCGCTCCTCTATCTCACATGGTTTTACCAATGTTGGGACTTGGACAGGCCTACTACAAGGGGCAACTCTTAAGCGGTCAAGAAGCTCTCGACCAAGCTGGTATTGAAAAAATCCAATTGGCTGCCAAAGAAGGGCTTGCCTTAATCAATGGTACAACCGTTCTAACCGGTATCGGAGCTCTTGCAACCTACGACGGTATTCAATTGCTTAAACTGTCTGACATTGCCGGTGCTCTCTCAATGGAAGTCCACAATGGGATTACCAGTCCATTTGAAGAAGACCTTCATACTATCCGTCCTCAAAGTGGACAATTGGCAACTGCTCGCAACATCCGTAACCTCCTTGAAGGAAGCAAAAACACAACCGTTGCAACCCAACAACGGGTCCAAGACCCTTACACACTCCGTTGTATCCCTCAAATTCACGGAGCCAGCAAGGACTCGATCGCTTACGTAAAAGAAAAAGTTGAAATCGAAATCAACTCTGTCACAGATAACCCAATCATTACCAAAGAAGGCCATGTCATCTCCGGTGGGAACTTCCACGGTGAGCCAATGGCACAACCATTTGACTTTTTGGGTATTGCCCTTTCTGAAATCGGAAACGTATCTGAACGTCGGGTGGAACGCTTGGTCAATAGCCAACTCAGCAAATTGCCATCCTTCTTGGTTAAACACCCTGGACTCAACTCAGGCTTCATGATTACGCAGTATGCGTGTGCATCCCTTGCATCTGAAAACAAAATCTTGTCTCACCCAGCTAGCGTCGATTCTATTCCTTCTTGTGAAAACCAAGAAGATTTCGTCAGCATGGGAACTACTGCCGCTCGTAAAGCAGCAGAAATTCTTAAGAATTCCCGTCGCATCGTTGCTACTGAAATCATGGCAGCTTGCCAAGCCTTGGATCTCAAGCCAGAAAATCATGAACTTGGTAAAGGTACAAAACCAGCTTATGAGCTGATTCGCCAAAAACTGAACTTCATTGAATTTGACAAAGATATCGAAATCTTTGAAGAACTTAATAAAGCATCTGCTGTTGTCGAAAGCGAAGAATTCTTAGCAACCATCGAAAAAGCAGTTGACTTAAGCATTCAATACTGATACAGTAAGGATAAAGCAAAACAGAGGCTGGCGATCTTCTCAGCCTCTGCATGCTTTCAGAAAAATAAGGGAGGCGACAAGCTTGCTCACAAACTACTATCCAATGACCTATAGCTACTACCAAGGTAGCATCGAGGACAATCCCTACACGGCCAAATGGGGAATGGTCACCAAATTTTTAGACCTAAACGACGAGACCCTCACTCCATTTGAGGGGATGACCTTTGGGATCATCGGCTTTAAGAGCGACAAAGGAGTCTATATCAACAACGGGCGCGTGGGAGCAGTCGAGGGCCCTACAGCCATCCGTTCTCAAATCGCTAAACTTCCATGGCACTGGGGAACCAATGTGACAGTGTATGATGTGGGAAATATTGACGGGCCTAACCATTCACTAGAAGAACTCCAAGAAAGTCTCTCACAAGCGATCCAGCGCATGTACCAATTAGGGATCCAACCCATTGTCCTAGGAGGCGGTCACGGAACTGCTTACGGCCACTATCTAGGGATTCAATCCAGTTTGGAAAAAGATGAACAACTGGCTGTGATCAATCTGGATGCCCACTTTGATTTGCGACCTTACGACCAAACCGGTCCCAATTCTGGAACAGGTTTTCGTCAAATGGCTGATCATGCGAAAGAAAAAGGTCAGGACTTCCCTTACCTCATCCTGGGGATCCAAGAGCACAATAATAACCTCTTCCTCTTTAATTACGTTGCTAAAACACCAAGCATTGATTTTTTAACTGGCCAAGATCTCTTCCAGATGAGCCACCAAGCCATTCTGGATCGAATCGATCAATTTTTAGAAAACCAAACCGCAATCTATCTGTCTATCGATATGGACTGCTTTGCGGTCGGTTCTGCTCCAGGTGTTAGCGCCATCCAATCACTTGGTGTCGATCCTAAACTAGCCCTCCTGCTTCTCCAACACATTGCTGCTAGTGGTAAGCTAATCGGATTTGATGTCGTGGAAGTTTCTCCTCCTCATGACATTGACAATCATACTTCAAATCTTGCTGCGACCTTTATCTTTTACTTGACCCAAATATTGGCGCAACAAAAACTGAACTAAGAAGATTTCTACACACATAAAAAGCATAGAAACACCCATTACTAGGGTATTTCTATGCTTTTTCTTCATTTTCAGACACAATGATCTTTGCCTGAAAAGAGGACAGGCCACTTAGCCTTCTCTTATGATTTAGGCAAGAGACACTACAGGTC
>CABKMC010000013.1 GCA_902373455.1 uncultured Streptococcus sp. | reverse complement strand
AAACACAATTGTTTCAGGCACTCGGGAGTTTTGAGACCTTAGGCTCAAAACTAAGTCATGGAACTTCAAAGAAGTTCGCTGACGTCCGTACTCACCTAAGGAAAGTTTCAAAGATGACGTTGTCTACATTCTAAGATGCTACAGAATGAATTCTGTAGCATCTTTTTTCAATCTATTTTGTCGCAAGGATAGCGGCTTCTACTGCTGCTTTTTCCCGTTGGATCAAATCCACACGCGCTGCAATTTCCTTGATACCCATGCTGATGTTTCGGCTGATAGCCATATCATCCAATTGAGGCTCAAAGAAGGCCTTGTATTCATTCAAGCGTTCACGGGTCTTGAAACAGTTAGCTGGGTAGATGACAAACTTATCAAAGCTCATATCACCACCGAGGGCTTTCTTGATCCAATCCCAGTTTTCACGCGCCCAAGTCCAAGTTCTTCCTTGGGTAAAGTCATCGTGCAAGAAGTTGTAGTACCAACTCATAGCCAAGTCCTGAGGTTTCACCACATCCTTGTTCTTCCACTCCTTCAATAGAGCTTCCAAAGTTTCCTCATCCTTGGTATAAGAAAGTGCAGCCGCCAACTGGCGTTTAAAGTTTCCATCTACCGTCTTAACATAAGTATCCAGGTATTGTTGGCTAAGCTCCTTGGTTTCCTGGTGCTTGATTTGGTTGACCAAGATTTGTAAGCGGATGGCCGCTGGAAGTTTTTCCAAATCATCTGCATGCGCTTCAAAGATAGCGCTCGCTTGAGCTTTTGCAGCTTCATCATTGGCCTTGATCATATTAGCAATCATTAGTTGACGAACTTTTTCGTCTTCTTCTGTTTCACCAGGCTTCGCTTTTAGACCCAAGCGTTCAAAGTTGTAACGGTTCAGGCGTTTCAACAACTCATGGAAGGCAGCTTCTGTTTCAGTTCCTTCATCCACAAAGAGACTGATTCCACTCAAGACGCTCGAAACAGCAGAAACAACCAAGAAGGAACTTTCTTCTGTCAAATGTTCAATCACTGGCAAGAGGCTTGCATAAGATATTTGACCACTTTCAGCTAAAAGACGACGTTCTTGAACCACTTGTAATTTTGAAGTGCTATCCAAGTTAGCAAGGTCAGCAAGGATGTCTTCCAACAATTCCCCACGGTAGTCACTGATATAGTGAGCCGTATTTTCTGTATTGAAGCGAAGAGCACCGCTATTAGCCACTTTCAAGGCACTGTAGTTTGGAATTTCTAAGACTTCTGTTTCCAAGGTATCTGGAATACCGGTCCAGTTGCTATTCAATGGTACAACCCACTTGCGACCTTTTTCTTCTCTTTCTCCGATGAAGAACTGTTCTTGACGGATGATCAAGGTATCGTTCTCTACAGAAGCTGAAACAACTGGGTAGCCAGGTTGCTCCAACCATGAATCCATAAAGGCTGCGACATCGCGACCGGAAGCTTGCCCAAGAGCATCCCAAAGGTCACGACCGATGGTATTGCCGTATTGGTGTTTTTCAAAGTAGATCTTCAAACCTTTACGGAAGGCATCGTCACCTAACCAACGGCGAAGCATGTGCATGAGCCGGCTACCCTTGGCGTAAACGATTGCAGGGTCAAAGAGGGTGTTGATCTCGTCTGGGTGTTTCACTTCTACATGGACGGATTGAACGCCATCTGTAGCATCGCGTTTCAAGGCAGCAGGTACACCTGTTGTTTGGAAGTCTTCAAAGATATTCCAGCTTGGTTCGATGGCATCCAAGCAGACATATTCCATCATATTGGCGAAGCTTTCATTCAACCAGAGGTCATCCCACCACTTCATGGTCACGAGGTTACCAAACCATTGGTGAGCCAATTCGTGAGCTACCACCAAGGCTACTGTTTGCCGGCTTTGGGCTGTCGAGTTCTCATCAACAAGAAGGTAGACTTCGCGGTAGGTTACCAAGCCCCAGTTTTCCATAGCTCCTGAAGAGAAATCTGGAAGGGCGATATGAAGGGATTGAGGGATTGGGTAAGCCACTCCATAATAGTCTTCGTAGAATTCAATGGCACGAACGGCAATATCTAATGAGAAATCCAAGTTTTCTAATGGATGAGCTTTGGTAGAGTAGACACCGACTAGGGTTCCATTCTTGGTCTTAGCTGTCACACCCTGCAAATCTCCAGCCGCAAAGGCCAAGAGATAAGATGACATACGAGGAGTCGTATCAAACTTCCAAATACCTGTTTCTTTTCGACTTTCGACATCGATTTCAGGCATGTTAGAAAGAACGATTTCTCCCTCTTCTTGGTCAAACTTCACAGAAAGATCGAAAGTTGCTTTGGCTTCAGGCTCGTCCACACTTGGAAAAGCTTCACGCGCAAAATGGCTCTCAAACTGAGTAGAGATTACTTCCTTCTTCACACCATCTACTGTGTAGTAAGAAGGATAAATTCCTGTCATATTGTCTGTGATCTTACCAGAATAGGTCAAGGTAATCGTTACTTGACCTGTGCCTTCAAATTCAACATAAACCGCTTCATTAGCATCATCAACCGTAAATGGGCGGGCTTGACCTGCTACTTCTACTGTTTCGATAGTCAAATCCTTTTGGTGAAGAGAGATGCGAGTCTCTTTTGCCTCTCCGCTAATGGTCACTTTCCCTGAGAAAGTTTTACTAGAGCGGTTCAAATCTAAGAATAGATCGTAGTGCTCAGGTACAAATGTATCAATAAAATGTGCAACTGCTTGCATAATTTCCTCCTTTAAATGTTTCACGCTTTTCCAATCAAAAGCCCTAATAAAACTATTTTATCACAAAGTTGGGATAAAAGAAAAGACAAGCATGACAATGCCTGTCTGAGATCGAAAAGACTTCATGGTCTTACATTTCGATAATTTTACCTGTTTCAAAGTAAACCACCCACTCACAGATGTTTTTTGCATAATCTCCGATGCGTTCCAAGAAGTTGATCACTTGGAAATAATCCCGTCCGGTCACGATGGACTCAGGATTTTTCCGAATTTCTTCTGTTGCTAATTCTTGGATGCTATCGAAGTAATGGTTGATGACTTCGTCTCGTGTCGCAACTTCATAGGCCAAATCCACATCGCCTTTGAGGTAAACATCTAGTGTCGCTTCGACAAAATCTTTGACTTCACGGCCCATCTTGCTGATCTCTTCCTCAACAGATTGAATACGGACTTCCCCTTTCATGCGAATGGTTGCCTTGGCAATTGATACTGCGTGGTCACCCATCCGCTCTAAGTCAGAGACCGCTTTTAAGACAGTCATCACGACACGAAGGTCTTGTGAAACGGGCTGTTGAAGGGCAATAATCTCAAAGGATTTGCGCTCTAACTTCACTTCGTAGTCGTTGATCTCCGCATCATCTTCGATAACTTGGCGGGCCAATTCACGGTCATGGGTAACGAAAGCGCGGACCGTACGGTTGATCTGACTCAACACTTCATTTCCCATTGCATAAAACTGGTTATGCAACTTCTCTAAATCTTCTTCAAATTGAACTCGTAACATTTTATTTTCTTCCTATCCAAATTTACCAGAGACATAGTCTTCTGTTTCTTTCTTAGCTGGGTTCAAGAACATTTCATTGGTATCATTGTACTCGATCAAATCCCCATCCAAGAAAAAGGCTGTTTTATCGGAAATCCGACTTGCTTGTTGCATGGAGCGTGTTACCAAGAGCATGGTGTAGCGGTCTTTTAGTCCATACAAGGTTTCTTCAATCTTCCCAGCTGAAATCGGGTCTAGCGCTGAAGTTGGCTCATCCAAAAGAATAATCTTTGGACTGGTCGCAAGAACCCGCGCCACACAAACCCGCTGCTGTTGACCACCGGAAAGTCCGATAGCCGAATCATGCAGGCGATCCTTGACTTCATCCCAGATGGAAGCGCGTTTCAAAGAGGTTTCAACTGCTTCATCCAAGACAGCCTTGTCCTTGACACCGTTAATCATCAATCCGTAGGTCACATTATCATAAATGGACATTGGGAAAGGATTGGGCTGTTGGAAGACCATTCCGATTTCCTTACGCAATTCGACCGTATCGGTCCGTGGTCCGTAGATATTATGTCCATTGTAGAGGATGGTTCCTGTGGTAGTGACCTCATGGTTGAGGTCGCCCATACGGTTAATAGCTTTTAAAAGGGTAGATTTTCCTGATCCTGAAGGACCAATCAAGGCTGTAATCTCCTTTGGAGCAAAGTCCAAGGAGACGCTATTTAGAGCCTTCTTTTTATTGTAATAAACCGACAAGTCCTTGACTTGCAAAATTGGTTCTGTCATTCTATTTTCCTTTTTGTTGTCATTTTACTTTATCCAAAGTGACCCGATACATAATCGTTGGTCGATTGCAATTTCGCATTTTGGAAAATATTCGAAGTCTTATCGTACTCGATGAGGTTCCCAAGGTAGAAGAAACCAGTATAATCGCTAGCACGGGCTGCTTGTTGCATGCTGTGGGTCACGATGACAATGGTATAATCCTTCTTCAACTCAAGCATGGTTTCTTCTAATTGCGCTGTCGCAATCGGATCAAGCGCTGAAGCAGGCTCATCCATGAGTAAGATATCTGGCTTCACAGAGATGGCCCGCGCGATACAGAGCCGTTGCTGTTGACCACCTGAAAGTGTCAAGGCTGATTTATGAAGGTCATCCTTGACCTGATCCCATAGGGCTGCCTGTTTCAAAGAAGTTTCGACCAATTCGTCCAAAATCTTCTTGTCTTTCACCCCAGCGCGTTCATGCGGGAAGGTGATGTTTTTATAAATCGATTTGGCGAAAGGATTGGGTCGTTGGAAAACCATCCCAATATGCTTGCGCATTTCATAAACATTGATATCTGGACGATTGACATCGATTCCTTCATACCAAATTTCACCCGTTACACGCGCAATATCAATGGTATCATTCATCCGGTTCAAACTACGGAGGTAGGTTGATTTCCCAGATCCTGAAGGACCGATCAAGGCTGTAATCTTATTCTTTTCAAACTGCATGTCGACGCCTTTAATGGACTCGTTCGTTCCATAATAGACATGCAAATCTCTGGTCGATAGGACCACCTTTTCTTCAGGAAAAGTAATGATGTGTCTCTCATCCCAATTGTATTTTGACATTTCTTCTCCTTTAAGCAGATGTTAGTTTTTTATGGAGGTAACTTCCGAGTTTGCGTGCTCCAAAGTTAAAGATCAAGATAAAGATCAAAAGAACGGCGGCAGAACCGGCTGAGACTTCGATTGAGTCTGGAATGGTTCCTTCACTGTTGACCTTCCAGATATGGACAGCCAAGGTTTCAGCCTGACGGAAGATCGAAATCGGACTGGTTACACTAAAGATATTCCAGTTTGACCAATCTAGAGCTGGAGCTGATTGACCTGCTGTATAGATCAAGGCAGCAGCTTCCCCGAAGATCCGCCCTGAGGCCAAGACAACCCCAGTAATAATACTTGGAAGAGCTTCTGGTACCACGACATGGATCACAGTTTCCCAGCGAGACAAGCCCAGAGCTAGACCTGCTTCGCGCTGCGTATGGTGGACGTGTTGCAAGCTATCTTCGATATTGCGAGTCATCTGTGGCAGGTTAAAGACGGTCAAGGCCAGGGCCCCTGAAATGATCGAAAATCCATATTTGAACTGGACAACAAAGACCAGGTAACCAAAGAGACCTACAACGACAGATGGCAAAGAAGACAAGATCTCAATACAGGTACGAACCAAATTGGTCAAGCGACCTTTTTTAGCGTACTCAGAGAGGTAAATCCCAGCTCCAAGAGAAAGTGGGAAGGAAATCACCAAGGTAATGACCAAGAGGAAGAAGGAATTATACAATTGAATTCCGATCCCTCCTCCTGCTTGGTAAGAAGAAGATTTCCCAGTCAAGAAGTGCCAAGATACATGGGGCAAGCCACGGACCAAGATATAAAGGATCAATGAGGCAAGAATCGCAACGATGATCCCTGAAATAGCATACAGCACTCCTGTGGCAATTTTATCCATTCGTTTAGCGTGCATAGTTCTTCTTACCTCTTTCTTTCGTAATCAGTTTAATCACACTGTTAAAGGCAAGACTCATGAGGAGCAATACCAAGGCGAGTGACCAAAGAACATTGTTATTGACCGTACCCATGACGGTATTTCCGATTCCCATGGTCAAAATAGAGGTGAGGGTGGAAGCTGGTGTTGTGAGCGAGGTTGGCACCACTGCCGAGTTTCCGACCACCATCTGGATGGCCAAGGCTTCCCCGAAGGCACGCGCCATTCCAAAGACAACCGCTGTAAAAATTCCTGAACGGGCCGCCTTGAGTGTGACATGCCAAATGGTTTGCCAGCGTGTCGCACCCATGGCCATACTAGCTTCCCGGTAATGACGGGGCACAGCTCGGAGGCTATCGGTCGTCATAAAGGTGACAGTTGGCAGGATCATAACAAAGAGGACAAAAACCCCTGAGAGGATCCCAAAACCAGTCCCTCCAAAGAGACTACGGGTGAAAGGGACAACGACTTGAAGACCAATGAATCCATAAACAACTGAAGGAATCCCCACTAGGAGCTCAATGGCTGGTTGCAAGAAACGAGCTCCTTTAGGAGAGACTTCTGTCATGAAAACTGCTGCACCAATGGCAAACGGCGTTGCCAAGAGGGCAGAAAGCAAGGTTACAATAAAGGAACCTAGAATCATTGGTAGGGCTCCGAATTCCTTTGCAGCAGGATTCCAAGTACTCCCAAATAGAAAACTAAAGATATTGACTTTATTGACAAAGAAAGTCGATAAACCTTTTTGGGCCACGAAAATCAAAATCATGGCAACGACGACAACAATCAAACTCATACATAAAAAAGTAATGGTTTTCCCAAATTTTTCTAGGCGGGAGTTTTTTGATTTCGTCAGCATTTTTTTTGCTACTTCGTTCATTTTTTACCTAATTCTTTTATTTTTTTGTCACATTCCCTTTTAAATCACGGGTGACTTTCATATCATTGATTGGGATATAGCCCATCTTACCAACAACCTTTTGCTGGATCTCATCGGTCATCATGTAGTCAATGAATTTTTTAGACAACTCATTGGGTTTTCCTTTGGTATACATGTGTTCATAAGACCAGATTGGCCAGTTATTGTTGACAACATTGGCTTTGGTTGGTTGATAGCCATTAAGCTTCATGGTTTTGACACTGCTATCCAAGTAGGTAAAGGCTAGATAAGAGATGGCTCCTGGCGTTTGAGAAACGATGTTTTTCACCATTCCATTAGAGTCTTGCTCTTGGGCCTGCTTGGGTTGTTTGCCATCCATGATAATGGCATCAAAGACAGCACGGCTACCAGAACCAACTGCACGGTTCACAATCGTGATTTCAAGATCTGGGCCTCCCAATTGCTTCCAATTGGTATATTCACCCGTAAAGATCTTTCGCAATTGCTCCGTTGTCAAATTGTCGATTGAGATATTTTTATTGGCAATGATGGCTGTTCCTGCTACGGCTACCTGATGGTCGACCAGACTAGAGGCATCGATCCCAGATTTTTCCTCTGCAAAGAGGTCACTATTTCCGATGTCCACAGCGCCTGATTGAACTTGTGAAAGTCCTGTACCAGAACCTCCTCCTTGTACATTCACAATCTTACCAGGATGTTCTTCAATGTAGCGATCTACTACTCCTTCAACCAAGGGTTGTAAGGCAGTCGATCCGACAGCAGTGATGGATTCTCCGCGATTGATCCAAGAAGCACAAGCAGATAAACTTCCTGCTAATACGATCGTTGCTAGTCCTAGGATCAGCTTTTTAGACTTTTTCAAATCATGTCTCCTTGATATTTCACTATTTCACTTATGATTTTGACAAGTTTTTTTCAAAAAAACCTGTACTTCCACTATATCATAGAACAAGTTCTTTGCCCAGCATTTTACCTAAAACGAAGCCCCTTTGGATAGAAATTTTTCAGGGTCTGTCCGGTCACTTTGGCAAAGCCCAAACCATTGCCTTCGACAAGGACCTGGTACCAACCATTTGGATGCGATTCCTTCAATTGGATGGTCTCTCCTGCCACATAATGGACGAAGTCCTCTGGTGTGATGGCAACGGTATTTCTAACTTCACTCGGTCTTAGAGCGAGGCCAAGGGCAAAACTAGGTTCAAAACGATTTTTCTTGAAGGTTCCAAGGTGCAAACCATTTCGAGCAATTTTTACTTTGCGCAAATCTGGTAACCCTAAAGGAACTAAATAAAGCTCATCACCAAAGGTTTCGAGAACCCCTTCGAGTGTAACTTTTAAGTGTTTCTTAGCAAATTCCTGCCACCATTTCTTTTGTTCTGCAGTCAATTGGTCCTTTTTGGAAGGGACCTTGGCAGGTCGATTCTCTCCTAGATAACGAAACTTAGCGACAAATTGGCCCTCCCCTTTAAAGCGATGAGGATACATACGCGCCGTTTCTGGATAGTCAATGCCTTCTGCCATACCATTGATCTTCTCGATCGTTTCCAGCTCCAGATCATAGTTTTCCAAAAGCCAGGATACAATTTCTTCATTTTCCTCTGGAGCCCAGGTACAGGTTGAATAAACCAAGGAACCACCTTGGACCAACATCTTAAGGGCATCTTCCAGAATTTCTCTTTGAAGAAGACTACACTCTCGAGGATAATCGATGGACCAATAGTCCATGGCATCTGGTTGCTTACGAAACATCCCCTCACCGGAACATGGGGCGTCTAGTACAATCAGATCAAAAAAGCCTGAAAAAACCTTTGCCAGACGATCGGCAGACTCATTGGTTACCAATACATTTCGGGCACCAAAGCGTTCGACATTCTCTACAAGAATTTTCGAGCGGCCCTTGTGGATTTCATTGGAGACCAAGAGTCCCTGATTATCCAAATAAGACAAAAGCTGGGTCGTCTTTCCTCCAGGTGCTGCGGCTAAGTCTAGGACCTTCATCCCAGGCTTTGGCTGGGCGACTTGGGCCACTATCTGAGCTGCTGGTTCTTGTGAATAGACCAAGCCCGTTGCGTGTTCGATGGATTTCCCTGAGACCTTTCCATAATGGCCCCAAGGAGTATTGGGAATCGGATCATCAAATACTTTTTGTGCTTCTTTCAAAGGATTGGTGCGAAAGGCTGCTACTGCTTCTTGATCAAAGGTCGCAAAAAAAGCAGCAGCATCCTCACCTAGAAGATGCTGGTATTTTTCTTTAAAACCATTGGGAAAATTCATTTAACTTCTCCCTTTCTTAAGATAGGTTTGAATTTCTGTTAACTTCACTTTTGGAGCCATCATAATGGGCTCCACTGAATGGTAATT
The DNA here is from genome assembly GCA_902373455.1 of uncultured Streptococcus sp. Taxonomy (GTDB): domain Bacteria; phylum Bacillota; class Bacilli; order Lactobacillales; family Streptococcaceae; genus Streptococcus. The sequence goes on along the minus strand of CABKMC010000013.1, from coordinate 5,994 downwards.
GGGTTTATCTCCATTTAGATTTAAAACGGTATAGCCCAACTGTTCCCCCATGATCGCAGCTGCGGCATAATCCCAGGGCCAGATGTAGCTAAAATAAGCTAGAATCCCACCTGAGAGAATTTTTGAAAAACTAATACCGGCACTTCCGTAGACCCGAATGCCAAGAGAATCCATACCAAGATCGGCCATGCCCCAGTCATTTTTCTCAAGCATGCCGACATTTGAAGCAATCAAAAAGTTTTCCAGAGGTTGGTCCACAAAGGGCGTCAGTTCAACCTCATTGCGATAAACAGGGAAGTCTCCACCCCCGTAAAAAAGGTGATCTCGCATCACATCGTAGATCAGGCCAAACTGACCAATTCCGTCTTCAAAATAGGCCACCATCACCGCAAAATCTTCCTTTTGGGTCACAAAATTATTGGTCCCATCAATAGGATCAATCACCCAAACGGATCCTTCTGAAATCGGCGAACGAAGGCCATCTTCCTCCGCAAAAATCCGATCTTCTGGATAGCAATTTGTGATTTTTTCAACCAAATCCTTTTGAACCTGTTGGTCCATCTGGGTTACTAAATCTGTCGGCCCAGTCTTTTTTGAGATCATCAAGTCATCATGGAGATGAAGACGCAAGTAGTCTCCAGCCTCTAAAACGATTTGTTTGGCAAACTCTAACTTATTCTTCAAGAGAAAACCATCCTTCCTCTTTTTGCTTTGCAGCCTGGGTCGCACGATAGAGAGAATAACCGCTCACTTCTTCGAACTCCCGTCCGAGACGTTTTTCTTCTCCGATACTAGGCACGACCTTCTTAAAAGTGCGGTAGGCTTCCATGTATTCTTTGGCCTCTACCTTACTTTCATAGGCTTCTTCAACTTTATTGTAAAAAGAAAGCACTGAAGCAAGCTCTTCAGTGCTCCACGATAAGTCCAGTGGGTAACTATAATTTTTTTGCATTCGACATACTTCTTAATTTATTTCTGCTCTTAGAGTGGCAGAGCGTAACTCTTGTTTACGATAACTCCGCGGCAAGAAGGCACGAATTTCGTCTTCGTTAAAGCCGATTTGCATGCGCTTGTTATCTAAAATAATCGGTCTCCGTAAGAGACTTGGATTTTCCTCAATCAGATGAATCAAGGCTGAGATCGATAAATCTTCAACATCAACATCCAATTTTTGAAAAATTTTTGAACGAGTTGAAATAATGTCGTCTGTTCCGTTTTCGGTCAAGGCCAATATACTTGTCAACTCCTGTTTGCTCAAAGGACTTGTCATTATATTGTGTTCTTTAAATGGAACATCGTGCTTTTTTAACCAAGCCCGAGCTTTTCGACATGATGTACAACTCGGTGATAAAAATAATGTAATCATGTGGTTCACTTCTTTTTTATATATAACTATCTGATTCTATTATACAAAAAAAATAGGTGCTTGAAAAGCGCTTTTTTGATTTCTAGTCGATTTTTCTGAATTTCAGTGGAAAAAAGAAATCCCTTTCATTTTTCCCAAGAAGAGGCCCGAAAAAAAGAGGCTGGGACAAAAGTCCTAGCCTCTCAATTATTTTTAGATTGTCAAGCAAGACGCAGTGGTTGAGTGGGCTCTACTACGCTGATTTCATCAGCTTTTACAGCCCTACTCAACTGTGCGGAGGTGGGACGACGAAATCGAATTCTAACGAATTACCGATTTCTGTCCCACTCTCTTGGTCCAGTTTCGTGAAATTGCTTCATCTTCTTTCAATTGAGCCACTAGTTGATCAATCCCATCGAATTTGACCATTTCTCGTATCTTATCCAACCAATGAATGGTCAGGGTATGACCGTAGATATCTCCTGTAAAATCAAAGAGATTGACTTCGAAACGAAGCTCTTTCCCATCAAAGGTGACATTTTTCCCGACAGAAGCCATCCCACGGTAGGTCTGCCCTTTAAAATCGACATTGACTACATAAACGCCATCTGATGGGAGATAGGTCCGATCAATCGGTGCTAGATTAGCGGTAGGATAGCCAATGGTACGGCCACGTGCATCTCCGTGCACGACGATTCCCCGATTGGATAAAGGGTGACCAAGTAGACGGGCAGCTTCTTGGACTCGTCCTTCTAGGATAGCTTGACGAATGCGGGTTGAACTAATCTTTTCCCCCTGATCCAATACAGGAGAAATGACTTCCACTTGACCATCAAAATAAGCAGCTAAGTCAGAGGCCGTTTTCTTATCAGAGCCAAAACTATAATCAAATCCAGCAATTAAAACTCGGGCCCTCAAGGCTTTGACAAATTGATCAACAAATTCTTTGGCTGTTTTAGAAGCAAAATCGGTCGTAAAATCAATGAGGAAGAGCTCATCCACACCTAGTTCGTTTAATTTTTGGAACCGATCCTCAGGACTCTGCAAATGAAGCAGTAATTCTGGTTGGTAGCGAACAAAGGCTAACTTAGGAGATTCAGGGAAGGTTAACAAAGCGACCTTCAAGCCTTTTTCATCCGCTATCTGACGCGCCTTTTTAAAGAGTTCTTGATGCCCCAGATGCAGGCCATCAAAGTAGCCCAGAACCAAAACTGTTTCATTCTCCAAATGGATCTGGTTAGCAGTAGTTATCGTACGAATATTCATGAATTTATTGTAACACACTTTCTGTGAGAAAGACTTTTCGAGGTTTGTAAAGTTCTTCTCTTTTTTCTAAAATGGCTACCAATTTTCCTTGGTAAAAAGCAGCCAACTCTCTGGAGTCACTCTCAACAGGAATAAAGCGTCCCACTTGGACTTCGCCAACCTCTTCTACTGTCAGCTCTACTTTTTCCAGATCCCCGGTGCCAATCTCAAGTGGATGAAGGAAGCTCAAATCTCCTTGGGCTACTTTTTCAGCCACTTCTTCTAAGGTCAGGGCATCATCTAGTGACAAACCGGCAGCACTGGTACGTGTCAGATGGGACATGTGCGCTGCGTAGCCCAGTTTTTGACCCAAATCCACCGACAAGGTCCGGATATAGGTCCCCTTGCTGCATTTAACCCGGAAGCGAAAACGGGCCAGGCCTTCTTCATAGCCAATCTCACTAGTGCGCGTGAATTCATAAATGGTTACCTGTCGGACAGGGCGTTCCACTTCTTCTCCTGCCCGCGCATATTCATAGAGCTTACGTCCATTGACCTTGACCGCGGAATACATAGGCGGTACCTGCTCCATCTCTCCCACCATCTGGGCAATCTTACGGTCTACTTCTGCTGCATCTAAAGGGGCTTCCACTGGGGTCCGCTCTACGACTTCCCCACTGGCATCCTCCGTCGTGGTAGAAAATCCCAGAGTGATTTCTCCTTCATAGACCTTGCCTTCATCTTGCATAAATTCGACCATCCGGGTCGCCTTGCCAACTGCAATCGGAAGCACTCCCACTACATCCGGATCCAGCGTTCCCCCATGGCCGATCTTCTTAGTTCCTAAGATTTTTCGCAGTTTAAAGACCACATCATGTGAGGTCATGCCTGCTTCTTTTTTTACATTGATAATTCCGTCCATCTGATTTGCTCTTTCTAACTCTTGTGTGACCATCCGGGTCACCGACCCTTTATTATACCATGAAACGAGACTTCTTGTCCCTCTTTCTCCCTCCCCATGAGCTGCCAAAAAATCCCGTAGCAGATTTCAGACTTTTTAAAATGGGTTTGATACAATAGAAAGCGAAAGAAGGTGTAACATATGTTAATGTATGATGTTATTGTGATTGGATTTGGTAAAGCTGGTAAAACACTTGCAGCGAAATTATCAAACCAAGGAAAAAAAGTCGCTCTGATTGAAAAGAGCAAGTCTATGTATGGTGGTACTTGTATCAATATCGCTTGTATTCCCACCAAGACCTTGATTGTTGCAGCAGAAAAAGGATTGGGTTTTGAGCAAGCCATGAATGAGAAAAATGCTGTCACCACTCGTCTCAATGGAAAAAACTACGCAACCATTGCTGGAACTGGCGTAGACATTATCGATGCGACGGCTCGTTTCGTTTCTAACAAGGTCATCGAAATTCAAGCTGGAGATGAAAAGGAAGAATTGACAGCTGAAACCATTATTATAAATACTGGTGCTGTGCCAACTATCCTTCCGATTCCAGGTTTGGCTGAAAGTAAATTTGCCGTGGATTCAACTGGCATTCAACGTTTGGAAAACCTACCTAAACGCCTGGGCGTCCTTGGTGGTGGACCAATCGGATTGGAATTTGCTCATCTCTATAATACCTTGGGCAGCCAAGTAACGGTATTGGATGCTTCTGAATCATTCTTGCCACGGATCGAGCCAAGTATTGCAGCTCTTGCAAAAGGCTACCTTGAAGAAGACGGTATTCAATTCTTGCAAGGCGTTCATACCCAAGAAATCAAAGATGGCCAAAACAGCTTAACGGTTGTAACGGATAAGGGAGACTTCGAATTTGATATCCTTCTCTACGCAACAGGTCGTAAGCCAAACACAGCTGGACTTGGTCTTGAAAACACAGACATCCAAGTCACTGATCGTGGAGCAATCCAAGTTAACCGTCATTTGGAAACCAGCGTCCCTGGTGTCTTTGCAGTTGGGGATGTCAATGGTGGTCCTCAATTCACCTACATGTCACTCGATGACTTCCGCATTGTCTTCAACTATCTTACAGGCGATGGTAGCTACAATCTTGAAACTCGTAGAAATTATGCGACAACACTCTTTATTGCTCCTCCACTTGCCCAAGTCGGCTTGACCGAGCAAGAAGCACGTGACAAAGGACTTCCAGTTGCTGTTAAAGAATTGCCAGTTGCTGCCATGCCTCGTGGACATGTCAATGCAGACCTTCGAGGTGCCTTCAAAGCCGTGGTCAACCCAGAAACCAAAGAAATCCTTGGAGCGACGCTCTTTGGAGAAGCCGCAGGTGAACTTATCAACCTGATCACCATGGCCATGGACAACAAGATCCCTTATACTTACATCGCAAAACAAATCTTTACCCACCCAACCATGGCAGAAAACCTAAACGATCTCTTTGCGATTTAACTAACATAAAAAAGCTGGAAAATATTCCAGCTTTTTTTAGTTTAAGAATTTACAGACAGCCTCTTGAAATACTTTATTTTCTTCATAAAGAGCATGCCCAGAGTGCTTAAGAATGAGGAGTTGACAACCCGAAATCGCTTTTGCCAGTTCCTTGGAGTCGTTCACACCGATCACATCATCTTCAAGCGCACCAAGGATCAGGGTCGGACAATGAATTTCTTTTAAGACCTCAAGGCTATTATGTTCCAGGCAAGACTGAGACTGAATGGCTATTCTATTTTCATCTTTGATTCGCCCCAAGCGACCCATGATATTATAAAGCAACCGCCACTTTTGATAGCTATTTTGCGTGTAGGAATGCTTTGCAATATCCAGCATGAGATGCTTAAAATTTCCAGATTGACTAAGTTGTTGCCAATGCTCAATTCGTTCTCTAGCAAGTTGACTAGGTTTTGCAGTGGTCACGGCTAAGATGAGCCTTTGAACCTTTTCAGGGAAATCCGCCACCAACCATTGGGCAATCATTCCACCTTGGGAAATCCCTATAACATATGCGGTATCTAGGTTTAGTGTATCCATTGCTTCTGCTACATCTGCTGCCATATCCCGCGTCGTATAGCCCTGCCTCAACTCATTGATTCGAGAAAAAACATAGATTTTATAATGCTTAGCAAGTAGATGATAAGAGAGGGAAAAGAGCTGGGCCTTTCCTTTAACGGTCTGTAACCCATCCCCCAAGCCTGGTATAATTACTAGAGGGTCCTTTCCTTTTCCAAATGTCACATAGTCCATGGTCTTTTCGTTAAAATATAAGGTTTTCCCTTTTGTTGAAGACATTACTTCGTTCCCTCTACTATTTTTTCATGATTTATTCATGTTGAGTTTTTAAATGCAAGGCAAAGCCAGCAGTCACTTTTTCAAATCCAACTGCCTGATAAAACTGATGTGCAGCATTTCGTTCAGCGGTTAATCCTCTATTTAGAGC
>CABKMC010000012.1 GCA_902373455.1 uncultured Streptococcus sp. | reverse complement strand
TTTTTTTACTTTACCCCCTTGCATTTTTAATAAATTAGTATTAAACTATAGCAAAAGGAGGTGCGCTTATGTTTCATTTTGCTCAAGACAAGTCAACTGCCATTGAATTCCTTAAGTCTGAATTGATGCAACTGCTTTCTGATATGCGTCAGGAGATTGCAGCAAGCCGTCAAGCACAGACTTGTACTGCTTGCCAGCATATCCAACACTGCATTAACAAGATCCAAAGGGCAAAAAGTTCCGTAGCCATAGCCCTCACGATCGAATCATTGGATCTCGAAATCACCGCCCTATTGCGCAAGCAATTATTGATCTTGCCACCTGAGGCTCGAAAGACTTGGGATCAGATTAAATATTTGGATGACAAATACTGCCACTTAAGATCGTAACATCGATTAAAAAAGCTCAGAAAAATATTTCTGAGCTTTTTTACATGATTCCGTTATTTCCTGTTGGAAGGTTGATTCCTGCTTCCATCAAGGCATCATGATAGAGTTTATAGTAAGTATGGTAAACAGTAACCTGGGTTCCATTTTGAGCGGTCATAGCAATACGGAAGGAATAGCGACCATTTTTTTCAATCTGTGGGCCTAAAATCGTAGGGCCTGTCAACACTTCTGGGTGTTTATCTTGTTGAGACTGGTTGACCTGAGCGATGACCTGGTAGATCTTATCGAGATCGGTATTCGCATCTATCGGAATATCCACCAGCACGCGCATATCTCCACGCGAGAGGTTGCTGACGACAGTGATATTGCGGTTTGGGACAAAGTGGAGAGTCCCGTCAAAATCACGTACTTGAGTTGTCCGAATTCCCACACTGCTAACGATGCCGGCAATATTAATAGAACCATTGGTAAGTCGGACATTGTCCCCCACATCCAGCTGGCGTTCTAAAAGGATAAAGAAACCATTGACCAAATCGGAAAGGAAGCCCTGGGCTCCCATCCCGATCGCCACCCCAGCAATCCCAGCACCAGCCAATAAACTAGAGACTGGAAGACCGAGGATCGACAAGATCCAGTAGATCAAGATAAAATACAAGCAGTAGTTCAAGAGACTCTCTACTAAACGGAGAATGGTTTTTTTACGGGCTTCATCCTGCACCGTATACTTAAAAGAAGGGGTTAATATCCGCTTGACCAGGCTATGGATGACCTTTTTAGCGATAAAAAATAAGAGAAAGACAAAAATCAGAGAGATGCATTTTGAAATTAGGTCATCAAAAATCTTTGTCCAGTCTATTTTACTGAAATAACGTTGGAAAGCTTGACTCATTTATTCGGGCCTTTCTAACAAAGAATAGTATGATTATATCAAATATTCGGAAATAAGGCTATTTTTTAAAAATTTCATTGCTATTACCCCCTAACTATCGTATAATATTCCTTAATTATTTTTTAAGGAGGCCTTACATGATTCATCGACTGATTACCACTTGGAATAAAACCAACCTTATGAAAAGGATCGCAATCGGGATTGTACTTGGTGTCGTTCTAGCACTTGTATTTCCTAAAGCAACTGGGATTGGACTCTTAGGAGAGTTCTTTGTCGGGGGGCTCCGTGCCATCGCACCCCTTCTGGTCTTTGCACTCGTCGCAAATGCTCTCTCCCAACACCAAAAAGGAACAGAGACCAATATGAAAAAGGTCATCGTCCTCTATCTCCTAGGAACCTTTGCAGCTGCCTTCGTCGCTGTTTTGATCAATTACATCTTCCCAATCACCATTACCCTGACTGGAAAGGCCGCTGAAGGATCCTCTCCAAATGGAATTGGCGAAGTGATTAGTAACCTCTTACTCAAGATCGTCGACAACCCGGTCAATGCCTTGCAGCAAGCCAACTACATTGGGATCCTTTCTTGGGCCACTGTGTTTGGAATTGCCATGAGAGAGGCGAGTGAACATAGTAAAGACCTCCTACAAACCTTAGCAGACATCACTTCAAAAATTGTCGAGTGGATTATCAACCTAGCTCCATTTGGGATCTTAGGTTTGGTCTTCACGACCATCGCTGGCCAAGGACTCAGTGCCCTTAGTAACTACGGGATTCTCTTGGTAGTATTGGTGGGAACGATGGCTTTTGTCGCTCTGGTCATCAATCCATTGATCGTCTTTTTCATGATCCGCAAAAATCCCTATCCCCTTGTTTTTAAATGCCTCCGTGTCAGTGGGGTAACAGCCTTCTTCACCAGAAGTTCTGCAGCCAACATCCCTGTCAACATGCGTCTCTGTGAAGAATTGGGGCTGAATCCAGATACCTACTCTGTTTCTATCCCTCTTGGATCGACCATTAACATGGCAGGTGCAGCGGTAACTATCAATACCTTAACCCTTGCAGCAGCCAATACTTTAGGGATTCAGGTTGACTTTGGAACAGCGCTTATCCTCAGTGTTGTGGCAGCCATCTCAGCCTGCGGGGCATCCGGAGTTGCGGGAGGATCTCTCCTTCTCATCCCTGTTGCTTGTAGCCTCTTTGGTATCACCAATGATTTGGCCATGCAAGTCGTCAGCGTCGGCTTTATCATCGGGGTCATCCAAGACTCTTGCGAAACAGCCCTCAACTCTTCGACAGATGTGCTCTTCACCGCCATCGCCGAAATGAGTAGCTGGCCAAAAGAAAAACGCTATTAAAAGATCTTATCTCAAATAGACAAGAAAACCCAGACCTCGCGATCTGGGTTTTCTTATTTCTTAAAGTATTGTTTGCTTTCTTTGATGATGACAGGTGAGAGAGCTAAAAGGGCAATTAGGTTAGGCAAAGCCATCAGCCCATTCACAATATCCGCGATCACCCAGACCAGATCCAGCTTAAGGAAGCCTCCTAGTCCAACCATAAAAACAAAGAAGGTCCGGTAAAGATTGATATGTTTGACACCAAATAGGAATTCGAAACACCGTTCCCCGTAGTAAGACCATCCAAGAATGGTCGTTGTCGCAAACAGCACCAAGCACAGCGTTAAGATAATGCCTCCAACTGGGCCAAAGACTCCTGTAAACGTATCCTGGGTCAAGGTACTCGTGCTGCCCTTCGCCATCCACTCACCTGAAACCAAGAGCGAAAGTCCTGTCAAACTACAGATGATAATGGTATCAATAAAGGTTCCTGTCATCGAGATCAAGCCCTGCTCGACAGGTTCATTGGTCTTCGCCGCCGCTGCTGCAATGGGTGCAGATCCGAGACCAGATTCATTGGAGAAAACTCCACGCGCCACCCCTTTTTGGATGGCCATTTTGACCGTTGCTCCTGCAAAACCTCCCATGGCTGCAGTCCCTGTGAAGGCACCTGAAAAGACCGATTTTAAGGCTGGAAGCAATTGATCAAGATGCAAAACAATAATTGCAACCGTCGCAAAGATATAGGCAGCAGCCATAAAAGGAACCACTTTTTCAGAAACTTTTGAAATCCAGTGAATCCCACCAAAGATGATGGTCGAAACCACCAGAGCAATCACTACACTGGCCACTTCTGGAGCCGTACCAAAACTCGCTTGGAGAGATCCCGTAATGGAATTGACCTGGGTCATGGTTCCGATCCCAAAGAGAGCCACCAGAACACCTGCAACCGCAAAGAAAATAGCTAGGGGTCGCCACTTCTCCCCCATCCCGTGAAGAATGTAGTACATCGGACCACCTGAGATGTGGCCATTGTCATCCTTGGTCCGATAACGAATGGCTAAGAGCCCTTCTGCATACTTGGTCGCCATTCCAAAGAAGGCCGCCATCCACATCCAAAAGAGGGCCCCTGGACCACCTGTCTGAATCGCTGTCGCTACCCCTACGATATTGCCTGTTCCCACTGTGGCAGCTAGGGCCGTCGCAAGGGCTCCAAAGCTCGAGATATCCCCATGCCCCTCATCTTCTGTAAAGATCAAGCGAAAGGCTTTTGGAAGATAGCGTATCTGAAGCAAGCCCAAACGAAGGGTCAGGTAGATCCCTGTCCCTACCAAGAGCACCAAAAGTGGGGCGCCCCATACTAAATTATCGAGTTGCTGAAAAAACTGCAATACATGATCCATTCTCTGTCTCCTTTTTATCGACCGCTCGACAGAAATGAGAAAAAGAAAGAGTACATGTCAAACATGTACTCTGGTCCTGCTTAAAATAGGGGACTTCCCCTATTTTTCGCTCTGTCCTTTTACCTGAGAGTTTGAGTAGATGCATCCTCTACCTTGCCCCTTCGGTGCCATTTCTGGTCTCTCCAGAGTTCCGTCCATTCACAGTCACTCACGCTCCTGCAAACTTCATTCGGTCGTATGTAATTTTCTCTATTTTAATCGATTTTTAATGCTTTGTCAACGATTCATGAAAATATCTTGCAAGGTTTCTGCAAATGTACGGTTTTTAATCACTCAAAGAGAAGTGATTGGTCATAAGGTTGCTAGCATCGAGCAAAATCTTGTCCAAGAGTTGATCTGTCGCTTCCTGGATTTGATCACTCATAGCTTGGTTTTCCGCCTCAAAATCAACGGTTTCACCTGCTGCAAGGGCACGATCGACTTTATTGATGCGCGCATGTCCCCAGGCCATTGTCGTTTCTTGGTAATCGTCCAAATCACCAACATGGTGAGCATAGTGAGGGTCTGCTAGTCCGGCAATAATCCGGTTGGCCCAGTAGAAGGAATCCGTTGTCACCTTAGCCGTCGTATTGGCAAAGTAGTCTGGCGTTGTATCCACTTGGGTAAAGAAAGGAACAGCTGTGTTGTATGGCATGGAGCCGTACGAAATCCATTGGATGCCTGTCGTTTCTTGCGGCTTGTTGGGACGCAATTGCAGAATCGCTGTCTGGCTGGTCCGGTTGATCCCAATCGTTCGGAAAGTCCGCTGACTCACGTGGTCTCCTTCCGGTCCATAAGGATCGTAGAGAGTATCTTGGTAGTGATTGCTCAAGACATATTTGACATCCTCAATCGTCACCTTGCGATAGGGCTTTTGACACCAAGGAATCTCAAAGCTTCGTGGATCCTGCTTGATTTCAGGATTAAGGAAACGCTGGATGGCCCAAGCCCGCGGTGTATTGTAGTGACGGTCCTTGTCTTTTTGGCTACCAAAAGCATAGCGTGGATTAAAACCTTTACCTTTTTGGTCCAGAATCAAATGGTGCTCTGTGACAAAATGTTCAAGATCTGGGTCACAGAGAAACTCGCCTGGATTTCCAAATTCAAAATAATCACTTCCCAGTTGGTTCGGGTTGGTCACATAGGCATCATCTGGAACACGACGCGCCATCCAGTGGTGACCTCCGATGGTTTCCAACCACCAGATTTCATTCACATCTGAAATCGCAATCCCGTTAGATTCATAGGTTCCATACTCTTCTAAAATCTTTCCGAGACGCAAAACCCCTTCTCGGGCAGTCTTGACATAAGGCAAGACCAAGGTCAGCATATCTTCCTCGCCGATGCCACTCTCTACAAGAGGATCGGCCCCTAGCACACGGCTATTGGTCGTAATGGTCTCTGTCTCACTCATGGCGACATTATAGATATTGATCCCAGCTTCTCCCCAGATCCCGTCTTTAGGAATGGCATCTGGAACCGCCGTATAGCGAACTGGATTATCTGGCAAGTCGATTTCAAAAGATGATAAAATAGACTTGTAATGACGCGGTTGATCTTCTGGTTTGACCACGATCAATTTCTTAGGCGTAAAAACGCCATTTTGAGAATCCTCTGTTCGTGCTACAATGGTCGAACCATCATAGCTAGCATTTTTTCCGACTAGAATCGTTGTACACGAATCTGCACTTTCACGTTTACGCATGCGTATCCTCCCAAATCATTCATTGCCTCTATTATAGCACTTTTAAAAGGGAGGACCTACTGAAAATCCAATTTGAAAACGGATCGTTTTCGATATTTTTCAATCATTTTCATTTTATAAAGTTTTAAAAACCCTAGCTGATAAACAGCTAGGATTTAGAATGTAGATAAAATTTTTTCTTAAAACAACTTAAGTGATATAGAATAATTAAAACTGATACATACTAATAAGCTCAATCAGACAAATACTGAAACTTTCCGCCGTGAGAAAAGTGCCTGAAACATAATTGTTTCAGGCACTCGGGAGTTTTGAAACCTTAGGTTCAAAACTAAGTCATGGAACTTCTTCGAAGTTCGCTGACGTCCGTACTCACCTAAGGAAAGTTTCTAAGATAACTTTTTCTTCAATCTGGATCTAGCTGATGAACAACTAGGGCTTACCTTATCCTTTAAACGTGACAATGGTTGCGCCGCTTCCACCTGCATTTTGTGGGGCATATTCAAAACTCTTGACATGCTTGTTGCGGCGGAGGTATTTTGTCACCCCTTCACGGATGACCCCTGTCCCGATCCCGTGGATAATATCGACTTGGGCCATGTTGTTGAGCAGAGCCTGATCGATAAAACCATCTAGCTCTTGCATAGCCTCTTCATAGCGTTTCCCACGGAGGTCCAGACGCGCTCTCGGCCCGCTCGTGTTTGAGCGCTTGACGACATTCACCTGGCGTTTCTTAGGTTGAGCCACTTCTTTTTCAACCTTGATAAGGTTGAATTCTTTTTCTTCCAAGGTCATCTTGATCAAGCCGACTTGCGCCTCCCATCGCCCATCTTTGAGTTGATTGACTAGGGTTCCACGTTGCCCATAGCTGATAACCAGGATCTCATCTCCTACCTTAGGAGCACGCGCCTTCTTGGCTTTTTTCAAGACCTTATTTTTAGACAGGTCCACGGTCTCAGGAGCTAGTTTTTTCAACTGAGCCTTGGCCTCAATGATCTCATGTGGTTTCAACTGGGATTTAGCGTGAAGGCCTTGAAGGATGCGGTCACTCTCTGAGAGGGCCATGTCCACAATTTCCTTGGCCTCTTCTCTTGCCTTATTGAGCTCTGTTTCTCTCTCTCTGGTCAATTCGTTATAGAGCTTTCGAAGAGCGCGATTGAATTTGAGATTTTCTTGCTCGACCTCTTGAATGGTATCCAAGCGCTTGCGACTTTCTAAGGTCTGCGCCTCCAATTTTTCAATAATTTGATTGACATCATTATCCGTATTGGTCATCTTCATGGCATCCTGGATAATAGTCTCAGACAAGCCCAAACGGCGGGCAATTTCAAAGGCATTGGAGCGGCCAGGAACTCCTTGCATGAAGCGATAGGTCGGACGCAGACTCGCTGTATCAAATTCCATGCTGGCATTTTGCACTCCTGCAGTCTCAATCCCGTAGGCCTTGAGCTCTGGATAGTGGGTTGTCGCCATGGTCTTAATCCCGCGTAAGCGCAGGTCTTCTAGAATGGCAATAGCAAGGCCAGCCCCCTCTTGAGGATCGGTTCCAGCCCCCAACTCATCCAGAAGGATCAGGGAGGCGGTATCCACTTGATGTAAGATAGATACGATATTGGTCATATGACTGGAGAAGGTCGACAAGCTCTGCTCGATCGATTGTTCATCTCCAATATCTGCAAAGACCTGTGAGAAGATCCCCACACGACTACCTGGATCCGCTAGGATGGGAAGACCAGACTGGGCCATAATTTGCGCTAGTCCCAGCGTTTTTAGCATGATGGTTTTCCCCCCTGTATTGGGACCGGTAATCACAATTTCTGTCAAGTCCTCGGTAAAATGCAAGTCATTCGCGACGGCATTTTCAATCAAGGGATGACGCACTTGCAAGAGCTGAATAGAGCGATTGCTGCTAACTTCTGGTACCACTGCCTTACAATCGCGCATAAAGCGATACTTGGCCTTGATCAAGTCTAAGTGACCGATAATCCAAGTGTTATTTGCAATCTCTGCTGCATGAGGGCGCAGGGTGTCAGACAATTCCTCCAGAATCTGAATGATTTCATACCGTTCATCGGCTCGATGGTTGGCGATTTCTTCATTAAGATTGACGACTGCTCGAGGCTCGATATAAACGGTATTCCCACTGGCTGAGATATCGTGGACCACCCCTGCAATCCGGTTGCGATAGGTGTTTTTTACAGGTAGAACATTGCGGCCATTCCGACTAGCAATCACAGCATCCGCCAACATATCGGCCTTGCTTTTCAGCAGGTCTTGGAGAATCTCTCTGACCTGGTGTTCATTTTCTTGGATTCGGCGACGAATTTTGGCCAATTTTTCACTGGCAAAAGACTCGACAAAGCCCCCTTCATTGATGGCTTGAAGCCCTCCTTGCAAACGGGGCAAATCCACCAAGTTGTCAAAGAGGCGATGGAGCCTTTCCAGACGGACATTTTCCAAATTGTCGTAAAAATCCTTGAGTTCATGTGTCACCCGAAGGACAGCTTTTAGCGCTAGTAATTCATCGATATTGAGGGCCGCTTCCATCTCCAAACGTTTGGTCACTGGACGGACATCTTGAATGGTCGACACGGCAAAGCGAGGCTCTTCCAAGAGGATCTGCTCCATATCTTCTAGCTCCATAAAGGCCGTTTCGATGCTTTCTTTTTTATCAGTTGGAGTAAGGGCTGCTAGCTCCATCTCCCCTTGTTCTGTCTGTAGATAGGGTTCAAAGAGTTGCTTGACCTTGTCAAACTCCAGAATATCTAAGATTTTTTTATTCATGTTTCTCCTACAAAAAAAGTGAGCGTCCTTCCTTGAATCGGACTTGTCTCACTCCTTTCTTCATTTTTGCTCCTTAAGCTCCGATAATTGCAGTCACCCACAAATTGTGGAACAGACTGGAACTGATCGGGGTATGAAGGATGATAAAGCGGATCAATCCACTTGCATTGAGTCTATTTTGGATGGAAGCCATGGGAACCGTTGAGAGGACAGTCAAGCCCATCTGGATGACCAAGAGGGTTATCACGACGGCGATCACACCCGCTCCAATTTGATACTTGCGATCCTCCAGTTTTTCTGGCTGAGGTACCAAGTGCATAAAGATCCCAATCACACGACCAATCAGATAGATCATCGCAAAAATCAACACATAGGCTAAACCTGCATAAAAGATGTCATCTAATTGAAATAGGTAGCGGTTGGCATAAAAATAATTCACCGATTGCTGGGTGGGACTCGAAAAAGGAACCCATAGAGACAACACCTTGGCCAGTCCCTTGTAGCTGCCACCTGCAATCAAGAGGGCCACTAAGGTCACTAGAAAGTAATAGGACTGGAGGATAATCCCTCTTGCATAGCCAATATAAAAGCTCCATGCCAAAATCAATAAGATTAAGAAAGTTAACATGTATCTCCTCTTATTTGGATGATTTATCCTTTAAGTCGTCTAAAGCCTTGCGACGAAAATCATCTAATTCTTTTTCTTTGTCGTCAAACTCAATCTCGCGATTCAGTTGCATGGACAAACTGTTTACTGCCAATAAGATTGCGATGGTTTCGTCATCTGCCTCTGGCATTTGTTCCTTAATTGCTTGGTATTTTTCTTTCGCAACACGTTCGACTTCTTCCATAAACAAATTATCATGGTTGGTTGTTAAAGTGAGCGCTTTGTTTCCAAATGTAAATTTATATCTATTTAAGCTCGCCATAAAAATCACCTCACGGTATTATACCAAAAAAGGCTAGCTTTGTCAGTAGCAAAGCCCCTCTTCACAGGGATTTTCCAGTGGATTCTTTCTTTCTTTTTGCTCCCTCTCTCCCTGAATTTGTGGTACAATAGTGGTTATGGAAAGTATGACACTCACTCCAACACAGGAGCAAATCCTTGATTTTGTCCATACCTATCGCCGTTCTCTCTCTCAAAGCAAGAACCCTCATATGGATTATTTCTTTCGACTAGAGGGAGCGACCGTTTCGATCTACAAGTCTGGAAAAGTCTTGCTCCAGGGCAATGACTTGACTCCTTACCTGGCCTTTTTCGGACAAGATGCTGAGAACCCTAAAGGTTCTACTACTTCATCTGCAGGACAAGATTTAGCCATGATCGGAACCGACGAGGTTGGAAACGGCTCTTATTTTGGTGGACTCACCGTCGTTGCATCCTTTGTCACACCTGACCAGCACGACTGGCTCAAAAAGCTCGGTGTTGGGGATTCAAAGACCTTGGATGATCGAAAAATTCAGCAATTGGCTCCTCTCCTTGAGGAAAACATCCAGCACCAAGCACTCTTATTGTCCCCTAAGAAGTACAATGAAGTGATCGCTTCTGGCTACAATGCTGTTTCGGTCAAAGTGGCCCTGCACAATCAGGCTATCTATCTTCTATTGAATAAAGGAGTCCAAGCAGAGCGAATCGTGATTGATGCCTTTACGACGGCTAAAAACTACCAAAAATACGTGAAAGCTGAAAAAAATCAGGTCTCCCAAGACATTGAGTTGGAAGAAAAAGCAGAAGGTAAGTATTTAGCTGTTGCGGTTAGTTCCATCATCGCCCGCAATCTCTTCCTTCAAAATCTGGAAGATCTGGGCAAGGAACTGGGCTTTAATCTTCCTAGTGGAGCAGGGGAGAAGTCAGACCAAGTCGCTGCTAAATTGCTTCAGACCTACGGGATGAAAGCTCTGGATTATTGTGCCAAACTCCATTTTAAAAACACAGAAAAAGCAAAGAAATTACTAGAAAGATAAGTTATGTCAAAAAGAAGTTCAAAACAGTCATCTAGCTCACCAGTGGTGAGATTCCTTAAAGAATGGGGCCTCTTCAGCATCATCGTTGGTCTCATCATCGCCTCTCGCATCTACCTCTGGGCTCCGGTCAAGGTGGACGGCCATTCGATGGATCCGACCCTGGCCGATAGCGAGTACCTCCTTGTGGTCAACCACCTCTCAATCGATCGTTTCGACATTGTCGTTGCTAGTGAAAAAGACGACGACGGCAAAACCAAGGACATCGTCAAGCGGGTCATCGGTCTTCCTGGAGATACCATTCAGTACGACAACGATACCCTTTACATCAATGGGAAAAAGACCAATGAGCCCTATTTGAAAGACTACATCGCTCGTTTCAAAAAAGATAAATTGCAATCGACCTACACTGGAAAAGGGTTCGAAGAAAACGGAGAACTCTTCCGCCAATTGGCCAATACAGCCCAAGCTTTTACAGTAGACAAGGATGGCAATCCTAAATTTACCTTGAAGTTGCTCGATGATGAATACCTCCTACTTGGAGATGACCGGATCGTTTCAAAAGATAGCCGTCAAGTCGGAGCTTTCAAGAAAGAACAAATCAAAGGGCAAGCCGTCTTTAGACTATGGCCGATCTACCCTTTCAAAACTTATTAGTATAGATTAACAGACTGAGGCTGAGACAAGTATGTCCCAGCCTCGCTTTATAAAAAGGAAAGAAATGATGGAATATTATTTTTCTGGTACTATTGAGCGCATTATTTTTGAAAATCCTAGCAGTTTTTTTCGAATCCTCTTGCTCGATATCAGCGATACCGATGCCGAAGACTTTGATGATTTTGAGATTATTGTGACGGGTACTATGGCAGATATCATGGAAGGCGAAGACTACACCTTCTGGGGGGAGCTGGTCCATCATCCTAAATACGGAGAGCAGCTCAAAATCAGTCGCTATGAACGTGCCAAACCCTCTAGCAAGGGCTTGGTAAAATATTTTTCCAGCGATCACTTCAAAGGAATTGGTCTCAAAACAGCCCAGAAGATCGTGGACCTCTATGGGGACGATACCATTGACAAAATTTTGGAGGCCCCTGAAAAATTAGAAGAAATCACAGGCCTCTCCAAGAAAAACCGCCTGGCTTTTGTGGAAAAACTCCGTCAGAATTACGGAACGGAGCGCATTCTCGCCCAACTAGCCAACTATGGCATTCCCAATAAATTGGCCTTTCAGATCCAAGATTTTTATAAAGAAGAAACCCTCCAGATCGTGGAGCAACAGCCCTACCGATTGGTGGAAGATATCCAAGGCATGGGCTTTAAAATCGCGGACCAACTAGCCGAAGAATTGGGCATTGCAAGTGACGCCCCTGAGCGTTTCCGCGCGGGCCTGATCCACAGCCTTTTTAGCTACTCTATCGAGACTGGAAATACCTACATCGAAGCCAAGGACCTCCTGCGCTATACCATTGACCTTCTAGAATCAGCTCGGCCAGTAGAATTGGATCCTTCTACTGTCGCCCAAGAATTAGGACGCCTCATCGAGGAAGACAAGGTCCAAAACGTGGACACCAAGATCTTTGACAACAGCCTCTTCTTTGCGGAGGAAGGAATTCGCAGTCATATCGGTCGATTGTTGGAAAAAGGAAAGTCGACTTCATTTGACCCTGAGAAAATCAACCAGGCGATTGAGGAGGTTGAAAAAGATTTAGGGATTCGCTACGATGCCATTCAAAAAGAGGCGATTCACCAAGCTATCCAAAATAAGGTCTTTATCCTCACCGGGGGACCGGGGACAGGAAAGACTACCGTTATCAATGGGATGATTAGTGTCTATGCCCAACTCCACCAGTTGGATCTTCGGAAGAAACAAGACCTGCCGATACTCTTGGCTGCCCCAACGGGACGGGCAGCTAGACGCATGAATGAGCTGACAGGACTTCCGAGCGCCACCATCCACCGCCATTTGGGGATGACTGGGGATGATGACACCAGCCACTTAGAGGACTATCTGGATGCAGACTTTATCATTGTGGACGAATTTTCCATGGTTGATACCTGGCTGGCTAATCAATTACTTAGCAACATTGCAACGGATACGAAACTCTTGATTGTGGGAGATGCCGACCAATTGCCTTCCGTCAGCCCTGGTCAGGTCTTAGCTGATCTCTTGCAGATTCCGAGCATCCCTCAGACCAAACTGGAACATATTTTCCGACAGAGTGAGGACTCGACCATTGTCTCACTAGCAGGAGATATTCGCCAGGGCAAGCTTCCTCAAGATTTCACAGAACGAAAAGCTGACCGCTCTTATTTCGAAGCCGGAAGCGAACACATCCCTAAGATGATCGAACAAATCACTTCTGCTGCCCTTCGCAGTCAAATCCCTGCTCGAGATATCCAAGTCTTGGCACCCATGTACAAGGGCCAGGCCGGCATTGACAATATCAATACGCTCATGCAAGACCTTCTCAATCCAGCTGTCAAAGATCAGGTCGTCTTTGACTCGCCAGACTGCCAATACCGAGATGGGGATAAGGTCATCCATCTGGTCAATGATGCAGAAAGCAATGTCTTTAATGGAGATATCGGCTACATCACCGATCTTCTCCCAGGAAAATATACAGAATCCAAGCAAGATGAATTGACCATCCAATTTGATGGCAATGAAATCGTCTACCCGCGCAATGAATGGTACAAGATTCGCTTAGCTTACGCCATGAGTATTCACAAATCGCAAGGAAGTGAGTTTCCGGTAGTGATTTTGCCCATTACCAATCAAAGCCACCGGATGTTGCAGCGTAATTTGATCTATACTGCCATCACGCGCTCTAAGAGCAAACTGATCCTCTTAGGAGAATACAGCGCCTTTGATTACGCTACTAAAAATACCGGTACTGCACGCAAGACCTATTTGGTGGAGCGCTTCAAGGACCTGAACGGAGGTGAGGCAACCAAAGACTCTTCTTCAGACGTTGCCACCGCTTCTGCTACAGTCGAGTCTACACGAAGCAAGGAAGTGACTGTTGAAAGGAAGGCTGAGCCTGATGAACCGACTGTCTATCGACTGACTGAAGACAATCTCCACACCATCTCTCCTATGATCGGACTGACAGAAGAAGAGATTGCAGCCTTTTTTGACATCAAAAAATACGACTAGTGAACAAACTAGTCGTTTTCTTTTTCTTCTACCAAAGGCAACTCGGTATGATCGACGAAATTGGTCATGGTGACACCCAAGAGGCGGATTCCAGTATTTGTCGATTCGATTTCTTGAAAAATTTGGCGAGCGGAACGATTGATCCGCTCAGCCTCTCGTGTTGGCTCTGTTAGTGTGATCCGCTTGGTCAGGGTGGTGAAGTCTCCATAGCGCACTTTTAAGACCAAGGTCTTTCCTTGCTTGCCGTGTTTTTCCAGCGATTGGGCCACCTTACTGGACAGATTGGCAATTTCTTCTAAAATATCATCCTCAGCATAAAGGAGCTTGCGGTAGGTCCGCTCTTTCCCGATCGACTTGCGGATACGATGGCTCTTGACAGGGCTATTGTGAATCCCTCGCGCCTTACGAAAGAGATCATAGCCAAAGCGCCCAAATCGATCGATCAAGGTCATCTCCGGAATGGCTAAAAGATCCGCGCCAGTATAGACCCCCATCTCATGCAGCCGCTCCACTGTCTTCTTTCCTACCCCGTGAAATTTGGCAATGTCCATCTGGCTCAGGAAATCCTCAGCATCCTCCGGCAAGACCACCGTTAGGCCACGGGGTTTTTGGTAGTCACTTGCCATCTTGGCCAAAAACTTATTATAAGAGACACCCGCTGAAGCTGTGAGATGCAGCTCTTCCCAGATCGCATGCTGAATCAAGCGAGCGATTTTGACAGCTGATTTGCTCTGGATTTTATTTTCCGTCACATCTAGATAGGCTTCATCAATACTCATAGGCTCGATCAGATCTGTATAGCGCTTGAAAATCTCACGAACCTGCTCGCCCACTTCTCGGTATTTTTCATAATTTCCAGAGATAAAAATCGCTTGAGGACAAAGGTCCAGCGCTTCTTTGGAACTCATGGCCGAATGAATGCCATATTTCCGTGCTTCATAGTTACAGGTCGAGACCACACCTCTCCCTCCCGATTGACGAGGGTCCTGGCCAATTACGACAGGCTTCCCCTTTAAACTAGGGTTGTCTCTTTCTTCGACGGCAGCAAAAAATGCATCCATATCAATATGAATAATCTTGCGACTCGTATCATTCACCAATGGAAATATCAGCATTTTTCACCCTCCTTTTTTCTATTATAAGAAGAAAATTTTAGAATTGCAAAAATCGGCCCCTCCTAAAAACATGAAAATTGATGGAAATTCGTGTTCATTTTCAAAAATGTAGTACAGTATCGCAGAAAAGTTGAAACTGTATTATAAAAGAATCTGCTATTTTTCGCAATTTGTCTTTGTGTAACCGGTTTCTGTATGGTATACTACTATTGTAAGTGCAACAGATATAGTTGCTAGAAAGACAATAGAGGAAAATAAAAATGGTTGTTAAAACAGTCGTTGAAGCACAAGATATTTTTGACAAAGCCTGGGAAGGCTTCAAAGGTGAAGATTGGAAAGAAAAAGCAAGCGTTTCTCGCTTCGTTCAAGCTAACTACACACCTTATGATGGAGATGAAAGCTTCCTAGCTGGTCCAACTGAACGTTCTCTTCACATCAAGAAGATTGTTGAAGAAACAAAAGCTCATTACGAAGAAACTCGTTTCCCATACGATAACCGTCCAACAT
>CABKMC010000011.1 GCA_902373455.1 uncultured Streptococcus sp. | reverse complement strand
TTGCTTCCACTAAGCAAGAAGAGCAGGCTCAAGCCACTCATTTTGCATCCACTCCTTCTAAAAATGATGAAAGTGCGAAAAAAGAGGCTGAGGCAAAACGTGAAAAAGAAGTAAAAGAAAAAGCTGAGAAAGAGAAAGCAGAGAAAGCTGAAAAAGAGAGAAAGGCAAAAGAAGAACAAGAACGAAAAGAAAAAGAAGAACGCGAGAAAAAGGCGAAAGAAGAACAGGAACGAAAAGAAAAAGAAGAGCGTGAAAAAAAAGAGGCTGAAGCAAAACAACTTGCTGCTCAAGCTGAGTCTGCCGTACAAGCCTTAGAAAACAATCAAGTAACAGAAAATATTGCCCCAGCCCAAGCTGCCATCGCAAATGTAGCTGATCAAGGAACAAAAGATCGCTTAACTCATCGTGTTGGATTAGTACAAAATGCCATTACTGTCAGAGAACAACAAGCTGAACAAGCTCGACAAGCCGCAGCTGCTGAACAGGCAAGACAAGCTGCCCAACAAGCGCAGCAACAACAAGCACAGCAACAACAAGCACAAAATCAAACTGTTTCGGGCGGTGGATATTATAGAGATGCAAGTGGAAGATGGCACAGACCAAATGGGCAATTCGCTTCAAAAAAAGAAATAGCCAGTATTGGATTAGCATGGTAAGCTCTCTAATAGAAACGAATGTCATCGCGCATAAAAAAAGCTAAAGAAGGTTCATTCTTCTTTAGCTTTTTTGCTTTTTAACTCAACTCCGCCACAATGGCCTTAATTTGTGCTGCGGTATGCACTCCTGCTACTTGTTTGACAACCTGTCCATCTTTTTTAAAGAGCAAGGTTGGGATGGACATAATGCCGAAATCACGCGCTGTTTCTGGCTTTTCGTCCACATCCATTTTTAGGATTTTTAACTCATCTTCCGAAAGTTCTTCCGATAATTTTTCTAAAATAGGAGCTTGCATGCGACATGGACCACACCAGGTTGCCCAAAAGTCTACCAAGACCAAGCCTTCTTTTGTTTCTGCTTCAAATGTTGCGTCTGTAATTGCTTTTGTCATTTTCTTTCTCCTTTAGTTTTGGTACTGCGTCAAATCTTGCTTCATCAAATAGAAGAAGACATCTCCATAAGTTCCTTGGTAATCCAATTCATGCCCATTATAGGTTAGTTTCACAACAGGATAAAAATCTGCTACCCCAATCAAGCAGGCTTGTTGGGAGCGTTCAAACTCTTCGTAGGAATCAAAATGCATAACTCTTTCTTGTTTTGCACCGTCTAGATATGTAATATCAATCATAGCGATAACCTCTATTTCTTAAGATGCATCAATTGTAACTCTATATATTACATCTGTCAAACAAAACGACTTCCTCAGAATGATGGATCTTGTTCGATAAGGAAAAGACAAGAAAAAAGCCCCTGAATCCAGAGGGCTCTATTCTTGCTGGATAAAACGTTTCTAGACAAGGCGACGAACCGAAGATTGTACTGTAATTCTAGTGAAAAAGAAAAGTCACCCTATAATAGAGTAACTTTTTTTGTATTCAATTGAACACGGCCTAAGCACTTGGCAAAAAAGAACAGCCCTCTGAATTCAGAGAGCTGTTTTGAGCTCGGGCTAAAATCCTAGTGAAAACAAAAAATCTCCCCGAAGGGAGATAGTTCTGGTCTATTTTACCTTACGATGCTAGGAACCGAAGCCGAAGATTATACTTGAGTATATCGAGGCAAGGTGACAACGCAGCGTAAGTGGAAAATAGAGCAGATTAACGACGAAGTCCAAGAGAGTTGATCAACTCACGGTAACGGTTAACGTCGTTTGTACGAAGGTAAGCCAACAAGTTACGACGGCGACCGATTTTCTTCATCAAACCACGGTAAGTAGCGTGGTCTTTTTTGTGTTGTTTGATGTGTTCGTTCAAGTGGTTGATTTCCCAAGTAAGGACAGCAACTTGTACTTCTACTGAACCAGTGTCACCTTCGTGACGTGCGTATTGTGCAATGATTTCATTTTTTTTCTCTTTTGAGATTGCCATGATAAGCTCCTTTTCTTTATGCTCTATCCGAGTGGCAGGTTTGGCATATCCTGCTACCAAGAAAGAGTTAGTTGTCTATTCGACTTTCTTATTCTACCAAGATTTCATCTTTCTGTCAAACACTTATGTTTCCTTTGAGAGGAGCTTTTCTCTTTTCTAAAAAGAACCTTGGGAATTTGGACGGTTTGATGGATCATTCTTCAAGTAACTTATTCAAAAGAGAGTGGGACAGAAATCGGTAATTCGTTAGAATTTGATTTCGTCGTCCCACCTCCGCACAGTTGAGTAGGGCTGTAAAAGCTGATGAAATCAGCGTAGTAGAGCCCACTCAACCACTGCGTCTTGCTCGACAATCCAAAAATAATTGAGAGGCTAGGACTTTTGTCCCAGCCTCTTTATCGGTATGAAGCTTATTTCTCTTTCCGTTTACCACGCAAGAGCAAAGCCAAAGCAAAAATTGCTAAGAGGGCACCGAGTATGGTCAATCCGTAAGCAACAACTTCACCAGTTGATGGAAGAATTTTTTTCTTTCCTTCTTTTGGTGTAGTTGGAGTTTCTGGTTTTTCCGGTGTGCTTGGCGGCGTTGTTGGTGGTGTCGTCGGTGGAGTTGTAGGAGGAGTTGTTGGCGGTGTCGTTGGTGGGGTTGTAGGCGGAGTCGTTGGCGGTGTACTTGGTGGTGTGGTAGGAGGTGTTGTTGGTGGTGTATGACGATTGGTTACCGTGAAACCATCAATGTTGCTTGTATAACCTGCTACTGGATCCTCTGTAATCGTGTAGGCAATCTTCTTGCCTTCCTTGTATACAGGTAGATCCGTGAAGCTTGCCTGCCAATTATCAGTAGCTGTGATTTCTTTTACAGCCACTTCTTGACCATCCGCAAGGAGTCGAACTGTGATTTTTTCAGGACGAAGACCTTCTTTATTGTCTGCATCATCCCAGATCTTCTTAACCGCTACTTCCGTTACTTCTGGTGTGCGGCTATTGGTGATCACTACATTTCCCTTGTTACTGTCATCGATCGTACTAGTATAGCCTTTGACTGTTCCAACTTCTTTCACTTGGTACTGAATCTCTTTGCCTTTCGCTTTTAGAGGCAAATTGCTAAAAGTATGAGTCCAGTTATTTTTAGCAGAAAGTTCTACTTCTTTTCCTTGAGCTTTGCCATCTGCATAGAGCTGTACCTTAATGGCATTTGGACGTTTGCCATCTTGGTCATTGTTGTCTTCCCAACGTTTTGTAACAGTGACGCTGGTTTTACCAGGCTTGTAGCTATTGGTAATGGTTGTTCCATCAATCGCAGCAGAGTAATTGGCTACGGTGTCTTCTGTGACTGTGTAGACAATTTGTTTGCCGTGGTTGTATTTTGGAAGATTGGTAAAGACTGTCTTCCAATCAGTCGCTGCACTTAGCTCTTGGCTAGCTACTTCTGTACCATCTGCAAGGAGACGAACAGTAACCTTGTCAGGACGAACGCCATCTTGGTTGTCATTGTCCTTCCAAACTTTCGTTACTGGAATTTCAACAACTTCTGGTGTACGAGTGTTGGTAATATTGGTTCCTTCGATAGTTGTTTCATAGCCTTCAACAGGTTCTTCTGAAACAGTGTAGGCAATGACATTACCAGCATCATCGACCACATCGAGATTGTCAAAATGATAAGCCCAAGTTCCTGTAGCATCTGGTTTCACTTCTTTAGAAGCGACTTTGACACCATTTGCTAGGAGATTGACTGTGATTTTTGATGGACGCTTGCCATCTTGGTTGTCATTGTCATTCCATGTCTTTTGGCCAGAGACACTTGTTTTTTCTTTTTGGTTCACAACATCACGAGAAATCGCAAGATCATTCCCAAAATCGTCCTTGCTGATCTTGATAGGTTCTTCTGAGAGAACATAACCTGTTGGAGCCTTGATCTCTTGAACTGTATAAGCCTGTTTGATCAAGCCCGTAATGGTGCCAACACCATTCTCATCTGTCGTGATGGTTCCCACTTGCTCACCAGTATCATCTGCTGTCACAGCAAAGACAGCACCTGCAAGCGCTTGACCATTTTCACCTTTTTTGTGAATCGTGAAGGAGTATTTCTCACCATTGAAGTGTCCATCAAAGAACTGATAGCGGATGATGGCAACCTTATTTTGCTCCTTGATTTCTGTCGCTGTCATCGTCGCATTGTTTTTGTATTTGGTATCGATGGCTGGGACCTTATCCAAATAGACATCATAGCGAATCGTCATTCCTTGTTCAGGAGCTAGATCACCGATATGAACCGTTAGAGATTGACCATCGGCACTGACAACAGGGGAATAATTCTTGGTGACGTTGGTGGTGTCTCTTAAGTGATAGGCACCATCTTCGTTATCGATCTGCCAAGTTCCTGTATGGATGTTGACAGAATCTGCTTTGATCTTACCATCTGTAAAGGCCAATTGGTCTTTAATATCTATATTGTGAAGGGCTGTGTGACCTTGATTAATGTTCAAGGTATAGGTCAATTTTAATTTATTATCTGAGTTGGTCCAACCCCATTTGCTAAAGACTTCTGGAGTAGGAGGATTCTCACCCGGATTGACCCCTTTATAATCAATCTTTCCACCTGGAATCACATCTTTATCAATTTTAAGTGTGAAATCAAGTGTCTTTTGCCCTTTGACGACTTGATGGTCTACACGCGCAAAGAAACGCAGTTTCCCTGTCACATTGGCCATTCTTTCAGGATAATCCGTATAGGTTACGGTGATGACTTTTCTTTGATCATCTACCGTTGCTGTCGCGACCTTTTGACCACTTGGATCCAGCAGGTCGATGGTATCCATTTCAAAGACCTTAAAGCCATCTCCAAGTTGGATAACGGTCTGATCTCCCTTTTTTACACGTCCATTTGGCAACACAAAGTTTGCTTCAACTTGAAAACTCTCCCAAACACCAAGTGGATCTGTAATCGCTCCACCAGTTGATTTCGAAATGTTTACAGATTTGACTACACTATTAATAGTATCTGCATGGACTTTAGCTATACTATTTGGTTTGGCAAATCCTAAAGCCGCTAGTAAAAATAGGGCAACTGCTGTCACAACAGAATAGAGCCACTTTTTCATAAACGATTTTTCTCCTTTTTCTACGTTTACTAGATAAGGTATGTGAGTCGAAAAATTATCACTACATATTGTGATTTTATACACAACCTATCTTGTTTCATTATAATTGATTTACTTTGAGAAGACAAGCTAATATATATGCTTTTTGTATTTTAAGTACATTTTTTTGAAACAAAGAAAAAATAGAGAGTGGGACAGAAATCGGTAATTCGTTAGAATTCGATTTCGTCGTCCCACCTCCGCACAGTTGAGTAGGGCTGTAAAAGCTGATGAAATCAGCGTAGTAGAGCCCACTCAACCACTGCGTCTTGCTCGAAAATCTAAAAATAATTGAGAGGCTAGGACTTTTGTCCCAGCCTCTTGGTTTTTTGCTTATAAGGGAACTCCGAACACCTCTAGGGACTTGAGTTCAGAAGGTTGGAGTCTCCGCCATTCTCCCAATGGAAGAGTGGGATCTAGCGTTAGAGGACCCATCGAGATCCGCTCTAAATCCACTACTTCCTTGCCACAGGCAGCGACCATGCGCTTGACCTGATGGAATTTTCCTTCTGCAATTTCAATTTCGACATAGGAACTGATGCTTGCCTCATCCGCCTCTAAGATCTGCAATCTCGCAGGCAAAGTCGTGAAGTCTTTGAGGGCAATGCCTGCTTCAAAACGGGCCACATCTGCCTCATCCATGATTCCAGCCACATGGGCGCGGTAGAGCTTATCCACATGCTTCTTTGGGGACAACATAGCATGAGCCAACTTCCCATTATTGGTCAAAAGTAGCAAGCCATGGGTATCGATATCTAGCCGTCCGACAGGAAAGACTTCCTTGTGACGGGCTGTCTCATCCAATAGATCCAAGACAGTTTGGTGATGGTCATCCTCAGTCGCTGAGATGACTCCAGCTGGTTTATTAAGCAGATAGTACACAAAGGTTTCATGGACCAGATTTTCCCCCATAAAGGTCACCTGATCCTTGTCTGGATCAATCTGTAGCTTCCCTGCTGTCTCTTTTTTCCCATTCACTGCGATTTTCTTTTGCTTGAGAAGCTGCTTGACCTCGGTCCTACTCCCCACGCCACAATCCACTAAAAATTTATCTAGCCGCATGATTACTTCCCGCTCTTTCGCACAATCCAAAGGCCAAAAAAGGAAATCAGGATCATGAGGATACCAGAAAATCCAAAAATGAAGGCTGGAGCAGATGAGATAGTCCCTAATAGACTAAGGACAAAGGTCGTTGCGATCGAACCTGTACTACATCCCAAAACCGCCATGGACGTTGCCTGGCTCAAGACCCCTGCGGGCATCTTATCAGATAAGACATTGTAAACTGTTGTAAGAGCTACACTATAGGCAAAGCCAGAAGCAATTGTTACAAGGGCAAGAATCAAGAGATTTGGAGAGACCCCGATCAACATTTGGGCCACACCATAAGCTACTCCCGAAACCAATAATAAACGATCACGGAATAGATAGGTCAAGGGCGAGAAGGCCAAACCTGCCAAGATCCCAACAAATTGCATGGCTGCTAATATAACCCCAGCAGTTTGGGCAGTGCCATGTCCAACTTGTTCTACCACACTTGGAATCCGAACGGTGATCATGACATTGGACAAGACGATAGCTGCCGCAACGACCGCTAAGCCGAGCGTAGTCCGCCATTGTCCCCCCGTCATCTTCACATCCTTGTGTTTTTCCTCCACTGCTTCTGTCTTAGATCCATAAGGCACAAATAAGAGATACAAAAGTAAGATAGGAATACTGATGCCGTAAACGAGAAAGGCAGCCTGCCAGCCAAAGCGAATCAAGAGGCTGACTCCAAAGGTTAAAACGGCCGTCCCAACAACCTCTGCAGAACCACGAATGCCAAGGGTTTGAACGCGTTCTTTTCCTTTATAGCGCTCACTGATAATGGCAATGGCAGAAACATTGAGCAAGCCAACCGCCATCCCGAAAATAATCCGAGACAAAAAGACAACCGGATAGGCTGGACTGATTAAGGGAATAAAGCCACATAGAGCGTAAGCAACTAAGCCTGTCACAATCATCTGGCGCTCTGAAAATAGGCGCCCAATCCATTTATTGAAGATGAGTGAAACCATGATCCCTGCAGAAGGAAGCGAGACCAAGAGCTCAATCATGCTATGAGGAATTCCCTTGTAATAGGCAAACATGGCCGACTGCGCACTCGAAATCGAAAACGAGGTCGTCAAAATAAATGAAAGCGCGAGAATACTCACTTTCTCCATGATTTTTTTCATTATTCTATCCTTTAAACTAATCTTTTTTTCACACTCCTCCTATAATAACACGAGCTAGTGACAGGACGCAATAGATTGAATTAAAAAAACGAAATGATTTCTCCATCATTTCGTTCGTGCTAGCAATTGTGAGGCGAAGACTCCTGTTCCAACCATCAAAGCGCCAATCCAGACAAAGAGCAGATGATTGGAGGGAGCTAGTGGCGTCACCAACTGGATGAAGAAAGAAGAGAGGGCTGATCCGAGATTGCAGCCGATCAAGACCAGCGAGGTCGCAAGGTTCAGGAGATTGGTCGGGATTTTTTCAGATAGGTGATAGAAGATACTGGTGACTCCCGTACTGTAAGTAAATCCGGCTAAGAGGGTTCCTAGAACCAAGCTCCACAGCTGTTCGGACAAGCCAATCAAAGCCAGAGCTAGACCGAACCCAAAACACATGATCATGAGCAAGTTCTTTTTGAAAACATGTGTCAAACTGGCAAAACCTACCCCTGCTACAATCCCTGTCAATTGCATCAGACTCAAGACGGTTCCAGCTGTTGTCGCCGTTCCCATACGAGCATCAACGATGATATCCGGCACGCGCAGGCTAATAATAGAATTGAAGCAAATGATGATACCAGCAATCACAGCTAGCATTAGACTAAAACGCCATTGAGGGGATCGAAGGCGTGCGGAACCTTTCTTTTTCTCCTTCAAGCTAGCCTGTTTTTTCTCCTTAGGATAAGGGACAAAAAGGATATAGAGGAGTAAAATCAAGTAACCACCACCATATACGGCAAAGATCGCTGGCCAGCCTAGAGGCAAGAGTTGCCCCACGATAAAGGTCAAGATGGCGGAGCCCACCACTTCAGCAGACCCCCGATAGCCCAGCATCCGGGTCTTATCATTGCCTGAGTAGCGCTCACTGATAATTGAAATAGCCTTGGCATTGATCATTCCTGTCCCCAAACCAAAGAGCAAACGACTTAGAAAGATGAGAGGATAGTCCTGCACGACCAAAGGCAAAAGCCCACTAGTTGAAAAGAGCAAGAGCCCTGTGACAATCATCTGGCGCTCACTCATCCACCGTTCGATCAGGCTATTTAAAAAGAGCATGGCCACGACCGCAAAAGCTGGCAGGGAAACCAAGAGTTCTACCTGACTTGCTGAATATCCGAAGTGGCTAAAATATGCCTTCATAGCCGGCAAACCGGCTGTAATTGAAAAGGATGAGATCAGCATGAGCGACAAACTCAAGAGACTGATTCTTTCCATTGTTTTTTTCATTTTTTATTTCCTACACTTTACTGGTAACATTTGATTTTACTAGTTTTTCAGAAAAGATTCAAACTAGTATTTTCAATAGAATCCTAGTATAATCAATTTAGAAATAGAAAAACAGGACATTTGTCCTATTTTAGGAGATTGAAATGAAAAAAATTTCCCCATCTACCAGACTCAAGGAGATCATCACAGACTACCAATTGGACCAGATCTTTCCAGGCGACTGTCTTAGCCAGCTGGACCTCGTTCTCTACCAGGCTGGAGATTATATCTGCCGCCAAGGCTCTGAGCAAGATGTCATTCCTTATTTTCTCAAAGGTCGGCTCAAGATCGTCCACAGTCTTGAAAACGGCAGCGACACCATCCTTGAAATCCAAGAAAAACCTGGACTCTTAGGAGAGATTGAGCTCCTGCTCGATCGGGTCTGTATCACATCAGTCATTGCTGACCAAGACTCGCTAGTCGTTCAGCTCCCAGCCCAGCACTTTAAGAAGCGCCTCCTGCTTGATCCAACCTTTTTGCGCTCTACGGCCAAGACCTTGGCTGAGAAATTGCACCAGATCAACTATTTGGCTCCTGCCAACTTTCATTATTCGGTCAAGGAACGCCTCGCTACTCATTTTATGGAACATTGCGATGAAAATGGGACCCTCAAGCCCAAGATGAATCAGCTGGCCCTGCGTTTTGGGATCAGCTACCGCCACCTTAGCCGCGTCATCAAGCAGATGATCGAAGAGGGCTTAGTCCAAAGAGAAGGGCGAGTCTATACGATTTTAGATGCAAAAAGGATGAATGATTTGTCCATCAAACATGCGGAAACCGTCGACAGATAACTTTAATTTTAGGCTCTTTTGTGTTATTATGGAGGGTAGAAAGAAAGTGAGAGTAAAACGATGAAAGCAATTGAAAAAGTTACAAGAGCATCCCATTTGATTGATATGGATGACATTATCCGCGAAGGAAATCCCACACTTCGAGCTGTTGCAGAAGACGTGACCTTCCCTTTGTCTGATCAGGAAATTATCCTAGGTGAAAAAATGATGCAATTCTTGCACCATTCTCAAGACCCTATTATGGCTGAAAAACTTGGCCTCCGTGGAGGAGTGGGACTCGCAGCTCCTCAGCTGGATATCTCTAAACGAATCATCGCTGTTTTGGTTCCCAATCCAGAAGATGCCGATGGCAACCCACCAAAAGAAGCCTATAGCCTTCAAGAAGTCATGTACAATCCAAAGGTTGTCGCCCATTCTGTTCAAGATGCGGCTCTTGGCGACGGGGAAGGCTGTCTCTCTGTAGACCGCAACGTCCCAGGCTATGTGGTTCGCCATGCCCGCGTGACGGTTGAGTATTTCACAAAAGATGGGGAAAAGAAACGCATCAAACTCAAAGGCTACAACTCCATCGTCGTTCAACATGAAATCGACCACACCAACGGCATCATGTTCTATGACCGCATCAACCCAAATAACCCATTTGAAATCAAAGAAGGTCTCTTGATTTTAGAATAGCGTAAATGACAAAAATACCTAACTGAGAAAGCTCTCGGTTAGGTATTTTTTTGTTATTTTTTGCCTTGCCTTTTATTCGAAAACTTGCGTATGATGGTACGTGCCATGCTAATAAAGAAGTCCAAGGCAATTCCTAGGGTAATCATTCTTACAAGCCACACCAACCAGATTGGTCGTCTTACCTTTGCATCAGCATATCCTAAATGATCAAGTGCTACAAACATCAATAGATAGCATACTATTTCTAACGGAATGCGATGTTTAGCTTTTTTCAGACTGAAGCCTTTTAACCAATTCCATAGTAAATCCCACAACGTCGGATTATCCTCAGGTTCATCCTCCCAGTATTCCTTACTTTTTGTTTTCAAATACAAGAGGTAACCCACTTCTGTCAGCAATTGAGTAAAGGCGTAACTGAATAGTATGCTTACGGATACTCCTAGCACCACTCCATAATAGCCAGTAAGGGCCGCTCCTATCATGGAGCAGACGAAGATGATCGTTAGGGCATTGCTAATGTAACTACTTGATTTTGCGAAATAATTTCCCAGGGTTCTAGTTGGTGAAAAGCCAATCTTTAACTGCTTCTTAAGCCAAAAATAATGATAAATAAAGCCCAATAAGGTACAAATCACAAGAAAAGGAATGACGATGAAGCCATATTTCGGGAAACCTACTTCAAATTCTTTATTTGCCAGAGCAGAAACAATGATGAGCAAGCCCATGACTTGGAGCGATAAAAACATCCCTGCATAGGTGAATAAGAGTAGAGTCGTTGACAACACTTGTCTTCTATATATAAATGCCCCCATTAACGGCAAGAAAAATGCAATGATATGGTAAAGACAATAGATGACGAGGATATCAAAAAACCAATGACTAAATGGTTTTATACCTTTCGATACATCATACGAATAAAAACAAAGGATTTCAAATGCGAACAGAAATACGCCTGTCCACGAATTGATCATCATAGCCGCTGAAGCGCGTGTATTGGCTAAACTTTTAAAGTAGACTTTGTTCGCCTGCTTAATATCGACTTTCTTTTCATTTTTCATAGCATGCTCCTTTCTAAAAAATTGTTTTAAGGGCCAAAAGCAGATGGACGCTGCTATTGCTTCTGGGTTTTACTCGACTGGATCTACTTGATTTTAGCTTTGAAATCGTCGCCTGGAGCATATAAACCTAAAATAGCTGATGCTAAATACATAAATGAAGTAACAAATAGGACCATATGAACAATTAGATTTGGTTTAATTTTACTCAAAACTGAGTAAATCATTGCACTTGACAAAAACAAAGGAACTATCAACAATAAAAGATTTCTTAGTACTATCCTAAATTTTGCTGGGCGACAATAGATTCTTTTAGCTTTCTTAGAAGCCATCATTCCAGTCTCTATTTTCCTAGTGCTCAGCCAAATACGAAGCCCAACAACAATACATAGAACAAGGATCATTAACACTAGATTCAGTAGATGGGAAGTAAAATATAAATAATCCTCTATCGGAAAAGCTCTACCTAGTAAAACTGCTAAGGAACCAGCACCAAGTGTTGAGATCCCCACTTTAGTCTGAGTTGAAAGCATGTTCTTATCTCCTTCAAGCACTTTCGGAGCTATTGCTTCTACTTCATCCTCTGTTAGCTGATAACTTTTATGAGGGACAAAATAGGTAAACCATGGAAGAAAATAACTTGTTATAATTGGCCGATCGACTTCCATTAAATACCATTCATTCTCTACTTTTAACAAACGATAGCGAAAATTCATTTTCGGCAAACGATCGATTTTTGCTGGTTTAAACATAGATGTCTCTTACTTTCTATACTGTTTCATTCTTAGACGGAGAAACTAAACTAACTTTTCACCAGTCTACCACAGCCATAATTATCTTATTTAATCATAACAGAACATACCTTCCATCATACCTGATTTTACTTTGATGATCAAGTTTTGACTAAAAAAGAGGTTGGAAGATTTCCAACCACTCTATCTATTTTAGCAAGTTAAACCTAGCTTCCTCTTTCCCAGAAGATGGCTAATAAAATCATGGCACCAAGAATCGATGGGATAATGGCTGTACCGTTTAGGCTTGGTCCCCAAGCACCAAAGAGTAATTGTCCTAAAAAGGCACCAATCCAGCCCAGGAACATTTTCCCAAAACATCCCATGCGTTCGCCACGATTGGTGATAGCTCCAGCTAGAAGTCCGATCAAAAGACCGACAAACATACTTCCAATCATAGTTTCTCCTTAAATTGCCCAATCTCCATTACGGAAGAGTGGTACACGTGTTCCATCCTCACGGATACCGTCGATATCCATTTGGCTTGAGCCGATCATGAAGTCAACGTGGACGTCTGAGCGGTTGAGCCCGGCTGCTTCGAGTTCTTCTTCTGTGAACTCTGCGCCCCCTTCTACGCTGGTTGCATAGGCTGCCCCGATGGCCAAGTGGTTAGAGGCATTTTCATCGAAGAGGGTATTAAAGAAGGTAATGCCTGATTGGGAAATTGGACTTGGATCTGGGACGAGGGCACATTCACCCAAGGCACGCGCTCCCTTGTTTTTGAAGACCAAATCTTTCATGACTTGATCGCCTTTTTCTGCTGTGATATCCACAATTTCTCCATTTTCAAAGGTCACTTTGATGCCTTCGATGATGTTCCCATTGTAGCTAAGCGGTTTTGTGGAAGTGACATAACCTTCTGCACGACGGAAGTCAGGAGCTGTGAAGACCTCTTCTGTCGGCATATTTGGCAAGAAGCCTTCGCCTTGGGCATTGATAGCTCCAGCAGATTCCCAAACATGGTTTTTCGGCAAACCAAGAGTCAAATCGGTGCCTGGTGCTGTGTAATGAAGGGCTGAGAATTGTTCTTTATTAAGCATCTCCGCCTTGCTCTTGAGAATAGCTGCATGCTCTTCCCAAGCCTTGACTGGATCTTCTTCGTACACCCGGCAGGTCTTGAAGATTTGATCCCAAAGGAGATCCACTGCTTCTTCATCGCTCGTCGCATTTGGGAAGACCTTTTTCGCCCATTCTAAACCTGCTGCAGCAGCAACTGTCCAGCTGACCTTGTTGGATTGAGTAGCGATGCGCATTGGTTTCATGGCCATGCCCAAAGCCTTAGCAGAAGCCGAAAGCTTCTCTGCATCAACACCATTTAAGGCACCTGGATCAGACGAGCGCACACCCAAGCGACTAGCCTTGTGGTCTAAGAGGTAGTTCATCTCCGCGATCTTATAGTCTGGCACATTGTCCAAACGATCCATCGGTGCATGGAGGAATTTTTCCCGGGTAGTGAAATCATCTGCCCATTGGACAATCACTTCGTGTGCCCCCAAAGCATAGGCTTCCTTCACGATCAAGTGGGCCAATTCTCTTTGTTCCACATCGATATTCAAGACCAAGGTATGACCAGGTTGCACATTGATACCGTTCGCCACTAACAATTTAGCGTATTTTTCGAGGTTTTCTTTAAAATTTGGTAAAACCATTGTTTTCTCCTTCATAAGTGAATGATCTCCTCCTAGTATACCATAAGTCCATGCAAAAAGAGAGTGGGACAGAAATCGGTAATTCGTTAGAATTCGATTTCGTCGTCCCACCTCCGCACAGTTGAGTAGGGCTGTAAAAGCTGATGAAATCAGCGTAGTAGAGCCCACTCAACCACTGCGTCTTGCTCGACAATCCAAAAATAATTGAGAGGCTAGGACTTTTGTCCCAGCCTCTTTTTCTTGTTCCTTCTAGCTTAAGGAAGAACATAGCCTTGATCATCCACGGTATGGGGTTGTTCAGAACTGTTATTCTCTCTCAAGGCTTCCAAATCTTGATCCAAAATGGAATTGTAGTCTGTACTACCTTCACGGGTTACCCGAGTCGATACTTGGCGCAAGAGTTTTTCATTGAGATTGCGGACCCAGCGACCATTACTATGGTCATTGGCACGCATATAATTCCCTTTCACAATCTCTCCGTAAAGGGCTTCATTGACTTGGTAGCCTTGCTTACGCAATCCTAACAGACCGATCTCAACGATCTCATCTGGGCTGTAGTCTTCAAAATCAAATGTAGTCGGGATTCGGCTTTGTAGACCTGAATTGACCTGCAAGAAGTCATGCATCTCTTTTGTATAACCGGCAAAGATAATCACGATATCGCGGCGATGATCCTCCATAAATTTGAGGACTTCATCCAAGGCTTCTTTCCCAAAATCATCATTTAATCCGGTATAGAGCGTGTAGGCCTCATCGATAAAGAGGACCCCACCCAGTGCACTCTCTAAAACTTCACGCGTCTTCAAGGCTGTTTGACCTTGGTAGCCTCCAACCAGATTACTCCGCGAAACTTCAATGAATTTCTTCTGCTTGATAACCCCTTTTTGGAAGAGGATATTGCCCAAAATGCGGGCCACAGTGGTCTTCCCTGTACCGGGATTTCCAAGAAAGAGAGAGTGCAAGGTCGTGTCTTCAACGATGCCACCTTGTTCAGCCCGTTTTTGGTTGAACTCAGCCATGGCTACGAATTGTTCAACTTGCTCTTTCACCTTGGCAATGCCAACCAAACGGTTGAGGGCAGCCATCCCATCTTCTTCCTTGTCGGCTCCTGCTTGATACTTACCTTGGTTAAGAACAGCATCAATATCGCTATTGAGGATGGTCTCAATATCGTCAGAACCTTGGGCCACTACCCGATCTGCCATGGTCTTGGTCAATTGCTCATCCAAGTTCCGGATCCAGCGACCATTGCTCTTATCTAGCGAGCCATCATAAGCCCGCTTAACATGTCGTGCATAGTAATCCCGGTCTTCGAGCTTGTAGTCCCCTTTGCTTAGGATCATTTCACCCAGTTGGACAATCTCATCTCCTGTAAAATCTTCAAAGATGAAATTATTTGGCACCCGAGAACGAAGGCCTGGATTGGTCTTCAAGAACTCCTCCATTTCCTTAGTATAGCCGGCAAAGATAATCATGATG
Source organism: uncultured Streptococcus sp. (assembly GCA_902373455.1). Taxonomy (GTDB): domain Bacteria; phylum Bacillota; class Bacilli; order Lactobacillales; family Streptococcaceae; genus Streptococcus. The sequence goes on along the minus strand of CABKMC010000011.1, from coordinate 1,954 downwards.
TCATCGCGATTGTCCTCCATAAATTTGAGGATGGTATTGATCGCCTCGATCCCAAAGTCCGCACCGCTGTCTTTTTTATCCAAGCTATAGGCTTCATCAATAAAGAGGATGCCTCCTCGCGCTTTTTCAAGCAGGGCTTGGGTCTGTTCAGCTGTTCCTCCAATATTTGAAGAGATCAGATCGGACTCCGTTGCTTCCACAAAACGGAATTCCTCCCCTGAGAGAACACCTGCATCAAAGAGCACTTGTCCCAACAGACGGGCCACAGTGGTTTTCCCTGTACCAGGATTTCCCATAAAGGCAGCATGCAAGGTTTGCTTTTCAGGAGCCTTGCCACTGGCGATTCGTTTCTTGTTAAATTCCACCATGTTGATCATTTTCTTGATCTCATGTTTGACTTTTTCAAGACCAATCAGGCTATTGAGTTCTTGAAGAGCATCTTGTTTCTTCTCTGGTCCAGAGTCTCTTGCGGTGGTTGGAGCCACCGTTGCATCCGTCGTCTGTCCCGTAGGAACTACCTGCACATTGCCCTTCGCCACTTCTCTGCCAATGAGATAGTCACAACCATCCTCGATTTCCTTGGTCAGATCACGCGCATCGCCCTGGCTATAGGTTATGGTGCCTGCCTTCACAAAGGCCCCACTTTGAAGCCGGATATTGGGATCCGCAATCTTATGACAAATCATATGCTCAGCCATCAGCACACTCTCATCAAAAACTCCAAATGAAATGGTTTGGGTATTCTCATTCAAGAAAGTCGTTTCTCCAGTCAAAGAAGCAAAGGACTCTTCATAGACGCATAAACATTCTGAAAATGTAGCCTGGTGAGCTCGGATCATACTATTGTATGAATTGATGGAGGTCATACGATCCGAATCCGAATTGAATTGAACATTGTTGTCAAGACAGATTCCAGTTCCTGTAGGCAACTCTATTTTACAGTTTTCAGATTCCCAGATGACATTCCTCAACCAAACTGGTGGAAAATCATTTTCCAGATCCCCGCCTGTAATCGTTGAATTTTTTGCGATCACTTCTGAGTCCTTGGCATGGATCGTATTATTCCCAAATATTTCAATATGGACATTTTCTAAGGTCAACTTGGAGCCTTCTGACAGATCTATCTTAGAAAAAATCGTTGAATTGCGAATGGACAATTCCGAAGCGGACATACCGATGGCACTTTGGTGTTTTTCCGGAACCTTCATTCCGACTCCTTCCAAAGTCATTTTCGAATGCGTATCCATATAGATAAAAAATTCATTATTTGTTGGAGTGGTGATTTCAAAATAGACCTGTTTACAGGTGATGTCTGAGCTATTCCATAAGATCAATGTAGTATAATTCCCACCAACTTTAAACCACAAGTCTTCAAATGTCACCTGAGCTCCCTCTACAAATCGGAAGGAAGCCTCAATGATGTTGTTAAACATGCGCCCATTGCCATTTGGATTTGGGACCACATGCCCCACGAAATGAAGGTTCTTATCGATCTCGATCACTTTATTTGTCGGCCATTGAAAGACATACCCATTTTCAAACTCGATGGTATCCCCATCCTGCGCTTTTTCAATCGCATCCATAAAGTTCCAACTATTGTTGTAAGGCCCTACTAAATATCTTGCCACGCGCTTCTCCTCTGTTTCATTTTTTTGGAAGAACATCCATTGTTTTTCTGCTTCCTGTTTACAAACACTTGTCACTAAAAATTGTAACACAATCCAGATCCAAAGAAAACACTTATCCGGTCTGAACGGACTGAAAAACCTCTATTTTCAAAAAGAAAATAGAGGCTATCATCTAATCTTTCAAGGCTGAACATAAGCTGGCTAGAGCAATTGCTCCCGAGAGCATGGCGGTGGAAAGGAGCAACACATGGTCTGCCACTTCTAGCTTGTAGACAAAGACTTTTTCAGCTGGTTTGTCTTCCGCAAAAATGTCAACCTTCATGTTC
>CABKMC010000010.1 GCA_902373455.1 uncultured Streptococcus sp. | reverse complement strand
TTTTAAAAAAGTTCTTCATCTGCTAGAGTCAAAAATGTTTTTTCAGCTCTAGGGCTTCCTTATTTTCGTGCAACTCCCAAATGTTCCAATACTTCTGGATAGAGCTTGTACTCTGTTTCGTGGATGCGCGTCTCGAAAGTATCAAGGGTATCACCTTCAAGCCGTGGCACACGGACTTGTTTGATGACCTTACCGGTATCAACACCAGAGTCCACCCAGTGAATAGTCACGCCGCTCTCAGCAACGCCTGCATTCCAAGCATCCTCAATACCATGAGCACCTGGAAATTCAGGAAGATAAGCCGGGTGAATATTAATGATACGGCCTTCATAAGCTGCTAGCAAGGTTGGACCGACGATTTTCATATAGCCTGCCAGACAAACCAAGTCAATCTGATGTTCATCCAAAAGTTCGACAATGACTCCTTCATAGTCTGCCTTGTTCTCAAACTCTTTGAGTTCAAAAGCGTAGGATAATACCCCTAGCTTTTCGGCACGTTCTATGACATAGGCATCCCGGTGATCTGAAAAGACAAATTCTACTGGAAATTGTTCCGCAATCACCTGAAAGTTTGAACCATTCCCGGAAGCAAAAACAGCAATCCTTTTAGCCATTATTTAATCACCACACTTGCGCCATCTTTCTTCACAATACGACCGATTTCATAAACAGGTTCGTCAAGAAGTTCTTTGACACGTTCCACATTTTCTGGTTTGACCGCAAGCATGAGACCAATTCCCATGTTGAAGATTTCAAACATCTCTTCGTGTTTGATTTGGCCATATTTTTCAAGGGCTTTGAAAATTGGAAGAACTGGAACTTTGCTTTCGTCAATTTCAGCAGCCAAGTCATCCGCGAACATCCGTGGCACATTTTCGATGAAGCCACCACCTGTGATGTGGGCAATCCCGTTAACCAATTCTTCTTTGATGAGTGGCAAAGCTGCTTTGACGTAGATACGAGTTGGTTCCAAAAGAACGTCTTTCAGTTTTTTGCCTTCCAATTCTGGGAGAACTTCTTCACCTGTGTAATCTGCAAAGACACGACGAACAAGTGAGTAACCATTTGAGTGGATACCGCTTGAAGCAAGTCCAAGAATCACATCCCCTTCAGCTACTTTTGAACCGTCAATGATTTGAGATTTTTCTGCAACACCGACAGCAAACCCAGCTAAGTCATAGTCGTCTTCGCCGTACATGCCAGGCATTTCAGCCGTTTCACCACCAATGAGGGCTGCACCAGCTTGTACACAACCTTCAGCCACACCTGCAACGACTTGTTCTAGTTTGGCTGGTTCATTTTTACCAGTTGCGATATAGTCTAGGAAGTAAAGGGGCTCAGCACCTGCAGCGATGATATCGTTAACACACATGGCCACACAGTCTTGACCGATGGTATCGTGTTTGTCATACTTGATAGCTAGCATCAACTTGGTTCCAACACCATCTGTTCCTGAGATCAAAACGGGTTCTTTAACACCTGTTTTTGAAAGGTCAAACATGCCACCGAAACCACCAAGAGCTCCCATGACACCCGCACGTTCCGTACGTGCTACGTGTTTTTTGATCCGTTCAACAACTTCATAACCTGCTTCAACGTCTACACCCGATTGGGCATAAGCATTTTTATTTGTCATTTGTTTATTCCTTTTCTTTTGCACTGCTCTTAATAGAAAGAAGTATGTTCTTTCAAACTTTCCACATAGCGTTCTTCGTAGTCATACAAAGGTGTTGGATATTTACCATCAAAGTAAGCCACACAAAGACCGCCATTTGGGGCATCTGTATCGATTCCAATAGAATCAATCAAGCCATCGATTGACAAATACGTCAAGCTATCTGCACCAATGATTTCGCGTGTTTCCTCTACTGTATGATTGGCAGCAATCAATTCCTTACGTGTTTGAATATCGATCCCGTAGAAACATGGATAAGCCAGAGCTGGACTACCGATTGCTACGTGAACCTCTGTTGCTCCTGCTTCTTTTAGCAAATTAACGATACGACGTGAGGTCGTCCCACGTACGATAGAATCATCGATCATGACAACCCGTTTGCCTTTCACGACACCGGATACGGCAGAGAGCTTCATCCGAACCCCTTGCTCCCGTAGTTCTTGTGTTGGTTGAATAAAGGTCCGTTGGGTGTATTGGTTTTTAATCAAGCCCATTTCATTTGGTAAGCCTGATTCTTCTGCAAATCCCATGGCTGCGCTAAGTGAAGAGTTAGGTACACCGACCACAATATCTGCTTCATGTTTAAATTCACGTGCCAATTGAGCCCCCATACGTTTACGGGCTGTATGAACATTGACCCCTTGGATATTGGAGTCAGGACGGGCAAAGTAAATATACTCCATTGAGCAAACAGCCAATTGGGTGTCCGTTGTATAGTTATCGTAAGTAATGCCATTATCATCAATGATCACGACTTCACCTGGATTCACATCGCGGATCCACTCAGCACCAACCACTTCAAAAGCACAGGTTTCAGAGGAAACTACGATTGCGCCATTGGCCATTTTCCCAATTGAAAGAGGACGGAAACCATTTGGATCCAAGGCCGCAATCAGCTTATCTTCCAGCATGAGAAGGTAAGCAAATCCACCTTTCACCGTATTCAAGGCTTCTTTCACCTTACCCATGAAGGATGGGTTGTGGCTCCGACGAATCAAGTGCGCCAAGATTTCTGAATCAGAAGTTGAGCTAAAGATCGCTCCGTTATTTTCTAACTCCCGTTTGAGGGACTTGGCATTGGTCAAATTCCCGTTGTGAGCAAGTCCAAACTGGGTATCATGAAAGCGAAAGAGGAAGGGCTGGATGTTATCCACCGAAGCTTCCCCAGCTGTCGCATAGCGAACATGTCCAATCGCTCCCGTCCCTGTCAACTTATCCAAGTTAGCAGGATTCCGAAACACCTCTGAGAGAAGCCCCGTATCACGATACCGTTTTAATTGACCCGCATCATTTGAAAGGATCCCCGCCCCTTCTTGACCACGGTGTTGAAGACTGTGTAATCCGAAATAAGTCAGTTTTGCAGCATCTGGGTGTCCCCAGATCCCAAAAATACCACATTCTTCATTAAGAGATTTAACTTCGTATGTCATTTTGTATACCTTTTATTTTCCAGTAAAGTATTTAACCGCTGACGCAAAGAGATGTTGATCTTTATTTCCTGGAATATTTTGGAAGAGACCGTCTTCGAAACGTTCTGAGTGTCCCATCTTCCCGATGATTTGACCGTTCTTACTTGTGATACCTTCGATCGCATTGACAGAACCATTTGGATTGTATTTTGAATCCATGCTTGGTTTACCTTCGAAGTCAACATATTGGGTAAAGATTTGACCATTGTCACGAAGCTCTGCAAATTCTTCAGCTGTCACGACAAACTTCCCTTCACCGTGTGATACTGGGATGGCATGGATATCACCAACTTTCACGCCTGCAAGCCATGGTGAGTTCGTGTTGGCAATCCGTGTTTCAACCATCTTGGCCACGTGTTGGTTGGCGTCATTGTAGAAGAGGGTTGGACTCGTGCTGCTCGCATCTTCAAAGTTACCATATGGAAGGAGGCCAGATTTGACAAGAGCTTGGAATCCATTACAGATACCGATAATCAAACCACCACGTTCGATGAAGTGATCAATGGCTGCACGTACTTTTTCATTGAGCAAGATGTTCACGATAAATTTAGCTGATCCATCTGGTTCATCCGCTGCTGAAAAGCCACCGGCAAAGAAGATAATATTAGCTTTTTCGATGTTGTCAACCATGGTGTCAACGGACTTGACAATTGCTTCTTCATTCAGTGTGACAAATGGTACCAAGTTGACTGTTGCACCTTCTTTTTCAAAAGCCTTAGCTGAATCGTACTCAGAGTTCGTACCTGGGAACACTGGGATGTAAACCACTGGTGTCTCAACTGTTTCTTTAGCTTTGATAACAGCATCTGATGCCACAGCAGGTACTTCTTCCAACTCAGTTGCTTGTGCAAATTCCGTTGGGTAAACTTCTTCCAATTTACCTTGGAAGGCACTGTCAAGTTTTTGTCCATCAAGCGTTACACCATTGACAGTAAGTGTAAAGTCAGCTGCTGTTTGTCCAATCTTGGCAACACCTGCAATTTCTTCAGGCGATGTGAAGATGAATCCGCCCAATTGGGCTGTCAAGCTGGTGTCAAGGTCAGCTAATTCGACGTTAGCACCGATATGGTTCCCAAATGTTGCAAGGGCAAGAGCTTCAACCACACCACCGTATTTGACAGCGGATGCAGATGTGACTTTGTGAGTTGCTTGGATAGTTTCAAATTGAGTAAAGTTAGACTTGATAAGATCAAAGTCAATTTCTTGTGCTAAAGCTTGACCTGGGATGTAATAGATATTTTCACCAGCAGCTTTAAATTCTGGAGAAAGAACCTTACGGCTATCTGCAGTTGTAACACCAAAAGCAACCAAGGTTGGTGGTACTGTCAATTCTTCAAAGGTACCAGACATAGAGTCTTTCCCACCGATAGATGGCAAGCCAAGTTGAATCTGAGCTTCAATGGATCCAAGAAGAGCAGCTACTGGTTGGCCAAAACGCTCTGCTTGTTTATCCATCCGCTCGAAATATTCTTGATAAGAGAAACGAGCCTTAGACCAGTTTGCACCAGTAGCAACCAAACGAGCAGTTGCTTCGATGACCGCATAAGCCGCACCATGATATGGAGACCATTCTGCTACATAAGGGTTGAATCCTTGCGCCATAACAGAAGCGGTTGTTGTCACGCCATGTTGGACTGGTAATTTCTGTACAGAAGCTTCCGTTGGTGTGATTTGGTAGCGACCACCAAGTGGGTGATTGACTGTTGAACGACCAACTGAGCTATCAAAGATGGTTTGTAACCCTTTTTGACTGGCATGGTTCAAGTCAGCCAAGACCTCAAGAGTATCCGCTTCAAGGGTTTCAGCAGATGTTTGACGTTCTTCTGGAAGCTTGACATCCTTGTCAACGACCTTAGCATCCACAACTACACGTACACCGTTTGTATCAAGGAAACGACGTTCCAAATCAACGATGGTTTCCCCATTCCAGTGCATGACAAGATTTGGTTTTTCAGTCACTGTCGCAACGACAACAGCATCAATATTTTCTTTATTACATGCTGCAATGAAGGCGTCTACGTCTTTTGGACGAACTACTACAGCCATCCGTTCTTGAGATTCAGAGATGGCAATTTCGGTACCGTTCAAACCTTGATATTTCAATGGCACTTTGTCTAGATCAATTTCAAGACCATCTGCCAATTCACCGATAGCCACACAGACACCACCAGCACCAAAGTCATTTGATTTCTTGATCAGACGAGTCACTTCCCCATTACGGAAAAGACGTTGAATCTTACGTTCTTCGATGGCATTCCCTTTTTGAACCTCAGCACCAGCTGTTTCAACAGATTCAACCGTTTGAACTTTAGAAGAACCTGTCGCACCACCGACACCGTCACGTCCAGTCTTACCACCGAGCAAGATAATCACATCACCAGCTTCAGGTTTTTCACGGACCACATTTTCCTTAGGAGCCGCACCGACAACAGCACCTAGCTCCATACGCTTAGCAACAAAACCTGGGTGAAAGTATTCACGTACATAAGTTGTTGCAAGACCAATTTGGTTACCGTATGAAGAATAACCGTGAGCCGCTGTTTTAGAAATCACTTGTTGTGGCAATTTACCAGCACGAGTCGCTGAAATTGGAGCTGTAATATCGCCAGCACCTGAAATACGCATGGCTTGGTAAACATATGAACGACCTGACAATGGGTCACGAATGGCCCCACCAATACAAGTAGCCGCTCCACCAAATGGTTCGATCTCCGTTGGGTGGTTGTGGGTTTCGTTCTTGAACATGAGAAGCCATGGCTCTTTCACACCATTGACATCCACTTCAATTTCAACAGAGCAGGCATTGATTTCATCAGACACTTCCATGTCGTCCAAACGACCATTGACACGCTCATAACGACCAAAAATAGTCGCCATATCCATCAAGGTTTGAGGTTTTTCGGTACGTCCCAACTCATCACGCATGGCAATATACTTGTCATAAGTCGCTTGCAATTGTTTTTGGAATTTAGAAGCTGAGAAGTCAATGTGTTTCAACTCCGTCTCGAAAGTGGTATGACGACAGTGGTCAGACCAGTAAGTATCCAACACCTTCAACTCAGTCTCAGTTGGCACACGACCAATAGACTTGAAGTAATCTTGAATGAAGAGAAGGTCATCCACTTCCATGGCCAATCCTTGCTCTGCCTTATACTGTGCAAAATCTTCTGCCCTATAAGTTTCAAAAAAATCCAAACTTGGAATGGTCTTGTCAGACTCAGAGAAATCCTGTTTAGCAATGCCAACAGTAATGTCTTTGAAACGAGAATCCACTGGGTTCAAGAGGTAGTTTTTGACCGCTTCCAACTCATTCGCATCAATATCCTTGTTAACCAAGTAAAGTTGCGCTGTGTTCACCGTTACATCATTTGAACTACCAAGCAAAAGCAAAGCTTCCTGTGAAGATGCCGCACGTTGATCAAATTGACCAGGCAAACTTTCGATAGCAAAGAAAGCAACCTTCTCAAGATCAGCCTTAACCGCAGCTTCATCCAAAACAGTATCGGTCACTTGCTCAGAGAAGATGTGTTTTTCCGCACGCGCAAACAAGTCCTCTGCCAAATTAAAGACATCGTAAACCTGAACAATACGAAGATCCTTCAAGGTTTTCAACTGAAGATTATGCTGTAATTCTTTTACTAAAGAGTCCGATTTCACACGAAAATCAGCTTTTTTCTCAACGAAAATACGTTTATCCATTTTATTTCCTTTATCTATTTCTACTTAAAGATTGTAGTGAAGACCAAGTATTCTATTTGTAAAAGGCTACTTCAATCCTTGCAATTTTTCTAATACAACTTCATAAACATCTGTCAAGCTACCAAGATCACGACGGAGTGAAAAGGTCTAGTAGACCTTTTCAGCCTGAGTCCTTTTACTTGAAAGACGAAGGTTTTCCGTTTCAAAAAGATTACTTCAATCCCTGCAACTTCTCTAACACAACCTGATATACATCCGTTAAACTGCCCAAATCCCTACGGAAAACATCCTTGTCCATATGGTGCCCTTCCGCATCCCAAAGGCGGCAGTTGTCTGGTGAGAATTCATCTGCTAAGATGATCTTGCCATCCTTATCAAAACCGAATTCCAATTTGAAATCAATCAAACGAAGACCAATTTGTGCAAACCAATCTTTCAGCAATTCATTGATACGACGCGTTTCTTCCTTGATATAGGCAATTTGTTCGTCGTTAGCAATATCCAAAAACTTCACATGCTCGTCATTGATGAATGGGTCATCCAACTCATCGTTTTTGTAGTAAAATTCAACGATTGGAGTTTTTAAGTCCAAACCTTCTTCAACACCAAAACGTTTTGAGAAAGAACCCGCAGTCACGTTACGAAGAACAACTTCCAAAGGAATAATTTTCACTTTCTTATTTAGTTGTTCAGTATCAGAAATACGTTTTATAAAGTGAGTCTCTACCCCCGCAGCATTCAATTTTTCAAAAATAAGAGACGAAATCTGATTATTTAGCACACCTTTTCCCTTAATCGTCTCCTTACGAGCCCCATTTAGCATGGTTGCCTGGTCCTTATAGACCGACTTAATCACATGTTCGTCCTCAGTAGTATAGATATCCTTAGCTTTTCCAGTATAAATCAGTTGATTGGTCATGACTTTGTTCGCCTTTCGTATTTTATCACCTTCATTCTATCACATACAAAGTGGATTTTCAATAAATTTCCGTACAATATAGGCAGAAACCGAATGAAAAGGACAGAAAAAAAGATCATCCAGAACAATCTCTGAACGATCCCTTTTCAACTAGTTACTAGCAGTTCGTTTTTCGATATAGTCAACGACATCTCCTACCGTGTTAAAGTCATCAATAGCCTTGTCTGGAATCTCCAATTGGTATTCATCCTCAAGATTGATAATAAATTCCATCAATTCAACAGAGTCGGCTTGTAAATCCTTGCGCAAATCTGATTTCAAAGAAACTTGGAAATCTGGTCCCTTGCGGTCTTTGAGAAATTCCTCAATTGTAGCTAAAATTTCGTTTTGTTTACTCATACATTATCCTTCCTTCGATAATTCCTTCACTGATTTTCCAACAACATCTGTCTCTAACATAGTCCGAATCTGACGAATGGTACTATAGACTGCTTTTGCATCACTCGAACCATGCGTTTTAACAACAGGTGCTTGAAGGCCAAATAAAACCGCTCCTCCAACATCTGAGAAATCCAAGGTTTGTTTCAATGATTTCAACCGGTCCTTGAGGAGAAAAGCTCCTAGTTTCGCCTTCCAGTTTCCAGTAGCAATTGCTTGTTTCAGTTGCTTCAAGATTCCAAAAGCTGTTCCTTCCATCGTTTTCAAGACAGCGTTTCCCGTGAAACCATCCGCCACAACAACATCTGCAACACCATCCATCAAATCACGCGCTTCCACATTTCCAACAAAATGAATCGACGCATCCTCAGATAACAATTGGTAAGTTTCCTTGCGCAAAGGATCTCCCTTACTAGCTTCTGTCCCATTGTTCAATAGACCCACGCGTGGTTTTTGAATTCCACGAACATTTTCAGCATAGTAAGATCCCATCACAGCATACTGATGCAAGTGCTCTGGTGTATTTTCCGCATTGGCACCTAAGTCCAACATGTCATACCCGCGACCATCAACCGTCGGAAGTGTGGACATCAATCCAGGGCGTTCCACCCCTTTGATACGACCAACGATAAAGAAACCTGCCGCCAACAAGGCACCCGTGTTACCCGCAGACAACATAGCATCTACATCTCCAGCCTTCACATCCTTGGCAGCCAAGACCATAGAGGCCTGTTTCTTCCGACGAATAGCACGTGCCGGCTCATCATCTGAATCGATTTTTTCCTCCGTATGAACAATCGATACACGCTCTGTTGCTGTTAAATAGTTTTTGATTTTTGCCTCATCACCATACAAGACAATCTCAATATCATCAAAATCACGAATGGCTTGATTCACGCCTTCTACCAAGGCTTGAGGTGCATTATCGCCCCCCATTGCATCTACTGCAATTTTTTTCATGTTTCACCTCCAGATGAATCTTTCATAATCGCTCCCCAATCACTTAAGGAATCGATAAACTTTTTAGCTTTTAAATGGATCCCTACATACTCCTCATACAACTGATCAATTGCCTGACGTAGAGCTGCTTTCATCTCCGCTTGTAGAGAAACCGTCTCTAGCTCACTGAATCGCACTGCTTGAAATTGATCCAATAAATAGAGAACATTTGGATGCCAGTGGGCACGTCTCTCATCCCGATCATAATGATCCGGACAAAGGACCCCACTATACCGGAAGGAATAGTCAAAAGGAAGACCAACCCGATGGCAGAAACAGCATTCATGCAGATTCAAGACAACCCCAAACCGAGATAGAATCTGAATCTCAAAAATATTGGTCAAAACTTCATAATCCAAGCCTTCTTCCATCAAAGACAGGGTCTTTTCCAAAAAAGCAAACAAGGCCGGATCCACCTGATTATCCTGAATACTGGCATCCGCAAGCGACAAAACATAGGTCGCATAAGAAAGAGCAAAAAGATCTGCATTGATTTTCTTATAAACCTGCACATCTTGAAAATCATCAATATAACTCAACCCATCATCATTGATTTTCAGCAACATATCCGCCGTTACCAAGGGTTGTAACATGGGATTCAATCGTGATTTTCCCGCATGTTTCACAAAAAACATCCGCTTACCTGACTTCTCCGTGAAGATCTTGACCAATTTATCATCCTCACGAAACTCCCGATTATACAGCACAATGCCCCGGGTCTCAATTGACTCCAGCATGTTCTTCCATATACTCCTTCAAGCGTTTCATTGCTTCCTTGATAACCTCCATGCTGGCTGCATACGACAAACGCACATAGCCTTCACCATATTGACCAAAAGCAGCACCAGGAATGAAAGCAACTGCTTTTTCACGCGCAAAATCCTGCAAGAAAGCAAAGGAATCCTGATTGTAACCAGCTGGGATTTTAGCAAAAATATAAAAGGCTCCATCTGGCTTAATCATCTCAAACCCAAGTGCGGACATCTTTTCGATAATATAATCCCGACGTTTCACATATTCCTTCTTCATTGGCTCCGCATCATCCCGACCTTCCGTCAAAGCTTCAATCGCAGCATACTGGTTCATCGTTCCAGCAGCCGTTACCAAATACTGATGACTCTTGATAAGTTGGGCCGTCAATACAGCCGGAGCAAAGATAAAGCCAAGTCGCCAGCCTGTCATGGCATGAGACTTAGACAAACCATTAATGACAATGGTCTGCTCAGGAATGAAGGATGCCATAGAGACATGCGCTTCTCCAGTATAAGTTAGCTCTGAATAAACTTCATCACAAATCACAAAGACTTCATATTTTTTTAGAACAGCAGCCAATTCTGCCATCTGTTCGCGCGAATAAGTGACACCCGTTGGATTAGCTGGATAATTGAGAATAACAGCCTTCAATTTTTCACCCTGCTCTAGAATCGCCTTTTCCAACTTTTCAGGAGTCAAGACAAAACGATCTGCTGTCGTATCAATTTCGACAATTTCCGCCCCAACCAAATTCACAATCGGTTCATAACCAGGATAAGCTGGCGCTGGGAGTAGCACTACATCCCCAGGTTCCAAGATCGCTGTCAAGGTGGCAGATAGGGCTTCAGTCGCACCAATCGTCACCAATATCTCATCCTCAGGACGGTAGTGAATACCATATTTATCAGCCACAAACTGACTCGCAGCCTCGCGCAGAGCTAGCAAGCCACTCATTCCCGTGTAATGACTAAAATTTGCATCAATTGCAGCCTTTCCTGCTTCTTTTACATGTTCAGGAGTTGTAAAATCCGGTTCCCCCAACGTCAACCGCAAGACACCAGGAATGGAAGAAATTGATTGATCGAACTGACGAATCAAAGAAACTTCAATCCGATTCAGATTTTTATTAAAACGTTTCGTTAAATCCATAGAACACCTCCAAAAACACTTATATTCATTATACTATAAATAGGACCCCATCGCAAAAGAACAAGCCAGATCCCCATCTTTTGTTCACCATCAAAGGACATTTCAATAATTCTTCCATACAAAAAAGACTTAGCAATGCTAAGTCTTTCAGATCCTTATTGTTGCCCACGTGTTGCCACATATGTCAATTGATCTGCATGTTTCGCCACAAAATCCTTCATTTCTGAATCAGGAATTTGACGAAGGTAGAGGTTAGAACGAATGGTTTCATCCTCTTCACGACAAGTTGACAATACTAAATATTTATCAGATGCCTTGATCTTGATATTTGGATTCTTAGTTTGCCCATCTTCATAAACCTTCTTCAACTGAGTCGTAAAGTCTTTGTCGTCTTCAAAGCTAGTACGATAGAAAGCAGTTGTTTCAGGAACAATGACCAAGCACATAGCTTCATAATAATACTTGCGCTCAGGCGTTTCAATGACAACATACGGATGTTGATCAAAGTATTCTTGCTTGTCATAGTAGTTGACATCGTTAAACATCCGGTGATCACCAACCTTACTACCACGAGCATGACCAAATAACCAAGTCAAACGATCACTAAAATCTTTCTTATTATCCGTGTCCATGAAGACTGTACCCATATAGGGTTCATTTCCACCATCAAAAGTCTTATCCAAGTATGTTGCATTATCTCCTGTTTGAACTACAGGTTCATCCAACTCTGTACCTGGAGCATAAACATAAGCAATTGCTTCAGGGTTAACAGCCTTTAGTTGGTCAAAGCGATTCTTTAGATAATCTTTTTCTTCTTGACTAGGTTCATATTTCACAGCTTGGGTAGAAGAACTGCTACCAGAAGAAGCTGCTTTCTTAGTTGCGTTAGATGTTTTTCCACCAAATGGATTAAAGAACAAAAATCCAGCTACAATAACAACTATTGCTACTATAGAAGCAAATAGAAGAGCAAATTTATTTGAACTTTTTTCTCCAGCTCTTTTCATTTAATTGATCTCCTCAAAATGATTTTTCTAAAAAATAACACTGAGCCCAAGGACTCAGTGATATTTTTATGAGCTAATTAATTAGAAATTATTTAACTGCGCTAGTTTTTGGAAGTGATTTTTCACCAGCTTTAGCAGATGAAGCTTTACCGTCTTTACCAGCTTTAGCTGCTTCTGCTTTTTCTTCAGCTGCTTTAGCTGCTGCTTTAGCATCTGCAGATGCAGGACGCAATGAACCACTTACTGCAGTTGCGTAGAATCCGCTAGGAGTATTAGCACCAGCTTCAACCTTAACGTCTACCAACCATTTAGTTCCATCATGTGGGTTTGTAACTTCAACAGTTTGAACACCAGCTTTAGTTTTCAATGTAACGTGTTGGCTACCGTTCCAAAGGTCAAGACCTTGAGTGAACCATTCAGCACCTGGAATAGCAGTCAACTCTTTAGAAGTGTCTGCATTTTTTTCTCCATCATATTCTACAGATGAAACGTCACCTTTTTTCTCGATAAGTTCACCTTTACCAACTTTAGGATCTACTTTAGTAGCACCTGGGTGTTTTTCTGTAGCTGCAGATGCTGGAGCTGTTGCAGCAGGTGTAGCTGAAGAATCACCTGTAAGAGCTGCGATTGTTCCATTAGGTTGTGTGTTAGGATCAACATTGTAATTGTTATCTGCCGCAAATACTGGAGCTGCTGCTGCAAATACTGCAAGAGCTGCTACTGATGATAATAAAACTTTTTTCATTGTTTTATCTCCTTTTATAGTTTAAAAATATTCGTTACTTCGTAACTATGATTAGTATACTAGGATATTCTGCCTATGTCAAGACTTTTTATAGATTTTTTTAAAAAAATTTAAGATTTCTTCATATTTGATACCCAAAATTACGATTTAGAGATATATTATACTCTTTTATTTTTAATAAACGGAGTTTTGATTAGAAAAAAGCTCACAATTTGGAATGACTGTCTCTTCTCTACATATCTTATATAGTCTAGTTAGTAAAACACGAATACTCCGTCTTCTCTATTTCACAGCCCTATTCTCTGGCAATCTCTTCTTGGGCAAACTGGGATCAGCCTTTGCTTCTAGTTCTTTAGCTGCTTGAACCAGTTTTTTCCGTTCCTTTTCTTTTTTTAGATCTTGCCACCATTTTCTGATTTCCATTTGTATTTCCTCCTAAACAAAAGAGGCTGTTTTTCAGCCTCCTTATTGTTAACATTTTTTGGCATTTCCGATTTCAAACAGAGGTGAAAGAGGACGATTTTCATGAATGCGAACAATAGCCTCAGCAAGGAGTTTCGCAATCGAAATTTGCTCAATCTTATCAATCAATCGATCTTCTGGTAGATAAATCGTATCCAATACAACCAGCTTCTTAATGGCTGATTTTTGAATATTGTCCATCGCTGGGCCCGATAAAACTGGGTGCGTACAGCTTGCATAAACCTCTACAGCTCCTGCTTCAGCAAGGGCATCCGCCGCATGACAGATTGTACCAGCTGTATCAATCATATCATCAATCAAAATACAAGTCTTACCTTCAACACTCCCAATGATATTCATCACTTCACTCGTATTCATCTTATCGACACTCCGGCGTTTATCAATAATCGCAATCGGAGTCTTCAAAAATTCAGCCAATTTCCGAGCACGAGTCACACCACCATGGTCTGGACTGACAACAACATAGTCTTTTCCAATCATCCCGCGACGTTCGAAATAGTCTGCGATCAAAGGCGCACCCATCAAGTGGTCAACAGGAATATCAAAGAAACCTTGAATTTGAGCAGCGTGCAAATCAATTGTCAAGAGACGATCAACTCCAGCAACCTCAAGCATATTAGCTACCAACTTAGAAGTGATTGGTTCACGAGCCCGAGCTTTCCGGTCTTGACGAGCATAGCCGTAATACGGCATCACCACATTAATAGATTGCGCACTAGCCCGTTTCAAGGCATCTACCATAATCAAAATTTCCATAAGATTATCATTAACCGGTGAGCTAGTGGATTGCAAAATATAAACATCTTTCCCACGGATTGATTCTTCAATATTAACCTGAATTTCTCCATCAGAAAATTGACGAACCGTTGACTTTCCAAGCGGTAGTCCCATTTCGCGAGACACACGTTGAGCCAATTCTTGATTTGACGACAAAGCAAAGAGCATTAAATCAGAAAATGACATGATTTCCTCCAGTAAAATCTAAAAACCATATTGTACAGTCAGCACAAATTTCTCCTGTAAACATTTTATCTCTTTTTAAGCAAATATTCAAATATTAATTTATGGAAAATACAAAATCCGTCTCTACTGACACTCTTTCAAAAAAAGAAGCAGAACAACTGTCCTGCTTCATGGTAATTCTTAGTTTGGATAGATATAAGTTACAGTACCTTGAGCTGTTGTTGGGTTGAACCAACCACGGTAATTTCCAATACTACGGATACCGTTATAGTTAGATTCAGAAACTTGGATACTTGTTGTAGATTGAACAGCTGTAACGACTGCTACGTGTCCATATCCACCATCATTCCAACATGCAATAGCACCAACTTGTGGTTGAGATCCTGTACGGAATCCAGCAGCCGCTGCACTTGCAGCCCATTGACCACCGTTGCCCCAGTAATCTCCAGCCCATGGAGCCAATGTCTTCGCACCCCATGTACATTCACCAACTGGATAAGATGATGCAGATGTACTATAAGTTGGACGAGAAACAGTTGCTACTGGTGCTGCTGCTTGAGTTTGAACAGCAGGTTGAGCTGCTGCTGCAGGTGTTTGAGCTGCTGCCGCTGGTGTTGCAGCAGGTGTTTGAGCTGCTGCCTGAACTTGAGCTTGAAGGGTAGTATTTGCAGAAGCTTTCACAGCTGCTTGTTGTTCCTTTTGTTTTGCACGGTAAGCTGCTTCAGCTGCTGCCGCTGCCGCTGCCGCTTTTTCAGCTTCAGCTTTTTGTTGCAACAAAGCGTTCTTTTCGTTTTCAGCAGATGATTTTTCAGCTGCCAAATTCAATTGTGCCACTTTCAACTCAGCTTCTTTAGTTGACAAAGCTTGCGCATCATCTTCTAATTGCTGTTTATTTGCAATAACAGTATTGATAGCGTCGTTGTTTTCTTTTTGTTTTTGTGCAATATCTTCTTTATCACGTTTTTGCTCTTGCAACATTTTGTTGTTAGCATCTGCAATTTCATTCATAGCAGAAATACGTGAGATAGCTTCTGTCAAAGATCCAGAGCTAACAATCGCATTAATATAGCTTGTTGCAGTTCCAGTTGTTTGAGCACTACGTGCTTGATTTGCAAGTGATTCTTGACGAGCAACAATATTTTTTGACAACTCATCGATCTCAGCTGACAATCGTTCAGATTCTTCATTCAAACGGTCATTTTCAGCTTGAAGATTTTCTTGTTGTTGTTTAATTTCAGATACTTGACCTTGGATTTGATCTACCTGAGCTTGTGCACTTTGTTGTTGTTGATTAATACTATTGATTTTGTTATCTTGAGCAGCAATCTTATCATCTGTTGAGTCAGCTGATACACCTGCTACAACAGCACCTTGTGATAAAGCAACTGTACTCAATAAGATTGTGGCAAATAATTTTTTCTTCATTAGATAAATTTTCCCTTTCTAATAAGACACTAACTAGTATAACAAATTTTTTGAAAATTTATATTACGCTATTGTTACATTTTTATTTCGAGTTTATAAATAAATCTTTTCAAGTAAAGGCTGTAATACGATCATTAGAAGCACATTCAAAATTAAACTAGGCGCAATTTGATAGATAATGAGAGTAATCCAGTTGAATTTTATACCAACAAAAATAACCAGAAGAAGATTGGTTGAAATCTGAAATATTAGAATCGTTAATAAAAATGTAAAAAAACGAGTCAATCGATTGACCAAAATAATCTGATTACACCGATAAAAAATCACCTGTAACAAAGGGAAGACTAGGAAGGCAATTCCTATAGTGCGTAAAAAATATACATCAAAACAAAAACCAAAGAGGATTCCCAACCAAATACTAGCTATCTCCGAGAAATAGAGGCTCAGTAACATAAAACCATATAGAAATAAAAATGAAGTAGGTTCAAAGGAGCTTGGACAAAAACGAGTAATAAGAAAAGAGATCTGCCCATCAACAAATAAAGATAAGAATAAGATTAAAGGGAAAAAATGGTACTTACGTATTACTTTCACACTACTCTCCAATCAATAGTACATAACGATTGACATCTAAATTAGCCTTTGGTTTCACACGAATTTCTTGCCCTAACTGATCAGATGCCTTTTGAGTAGAAGTCACTGTACCAAGAGGTAAGTCACTACTCTTGTATTTTCCTAAGCCACTTGTTGAAACCAGAGATCCTTTTTTAATTTCAACTGGATCTCCAATTTGCAACAACCGAAACTCACCCGTCTTCTCGTCATAACCATTTAATAAAGCAAAAATAGATTGACCTTGACTCTCAATTCTAAATGTCAGGTGTTGTGAAGAAATAGTATCTTCAACCAATAATTTCACTTTCCTAGAATTTTTCTCAGTACTATCTACTACACCAATGACCCCGCCAGATGAGAGAACAAACATAGAATCAGTAATTCCATCTAAACTACCTTTATCAATTACAAATTCCTGATCCCAAGAACTATAATTACGGTCAATAATCTCACTAACAACATGTTTAGAACCAGATACAGAATTTTTGATTGAGATCAAATCTTTCAATTCCTTATTTTCTGATTCCAAACGACTAAGTTTTGACTGGTCAATATCCTTTTGATAAAGACGTGACTTTAAAGAGCGGTTTTCATCATTTAATTCAGATAATTTTTTTAAATCATTTGCCTTAGATTCAACAAGAACAAATGGTACCGATACAGCCTTATCAACAATAGCTAACAGATCGGAGGATTTTAAAACAATTGAAGTTCTAACAGATGGAAAAAGAAATAAAATTCCTGAAACAGTCAAAACAAACACCAAACTAAAAATTTTTAAGAAACGATTCAAGAACATAGAAAAGACCTTCAAAAATATAAAAAATAGTTTGAGATAATATCTCAAACTTCGAAATTATACGGAGAATGGGGGATTCGAACCCCCGCGCCAGTTACCCGACCTAACGATTTAGCAAACCGTCCTCTTCAGCCTCTTGAGTAATTCTCCAAATGGGCACGAGTGGACTCGAACCACCGACCTCACGCTTATCAGGCGTGCGCTCTAACCACCTGAGCTACGCGCCCAAGTTAAAAACTTGGTAATGAACTAATGTTCAAAGCGGGTGACGAGAATCGAACTCGCGACAACAGCTTGGAAGGCTGTAGTTTTACCACTAAACTACACCCGCATA
>CABKMC010000009.1 GCA_902373455.1 uncultured Streptococcus sp. | reverse complement strand
GGATGGTGGGCAGTCGTAATGAGAATGGCTAGAATTAAAAAGGAAACGAGTCGCATCCAAGACGAAGTTTTGGCCTTGAATGCGGGCGTCGTTTGTTTCATTTTGCCAAGAAAGTGGCGCAATGTTTGAAGATTCATTTGTAAATAGTGATGGCTTTTGGATGCTTCAAGAGTTGCTTGCTCTTGATGAAGCCAGTCAGGGAGTTTACGCATGAGAAGTTTTTTCTCCGTTCATTGATCGAATGATTTTACTGATGATATAGAAGATAAGGACGGCTGTCACGGCTGAGAGAATATAGCCGATCGCAATTTTAGTTCCAGGAATGGTGTAATCACTAAACAAGGCATCAAATGAGAATCCATTTTTGATCCCTGTTGGAACTTTGCCATGAAGCAGGCTACCCAATTCTTCAGCAGACCATTCACCAAAGGCTGTCCCATCTGCGAGAAGTCCAAGTGGGCTGAGGACGATCAAAGCAAGGAGCACCCAGCGAATTTTTTTAACGAATGAAGTTGTATTGACTGAACTTGGTGTGTACAACTCTGTAGGAGCGACTTGTTTGACAAAACGGTAAATCACAAAGGTGAAGAAGGCTTCGACCCAACCTGCTACAAGGAGGTGAGCTCCCAACATGGCAGGTACGGTAATACTCAATCCATAAGGGTTATAGAGCGGCTGACCAGCTTCTGAAGCGATGAGTGGTTGCAAGCCCAATTCAACACCAGCTAAGAAGGCTGCAGCATTGATCGAAAGATAAGAGCCGACAATGACGCCAAGCGTTTCCTGATGGTGCTTGCGGAACAAGCTATAAATAGCATAACCAACGAAAGGCATCACAATGGCCATGTTGAAAATATTGGCCCCAAGAGCGAGAATACCTCCATCCCCAAATAAGAAGGCCTGTAGCAGTAAGGCGACTGTCAGCGCCAGAGAGGCTGCATAGGGACCTATGAGAATGGCAAGAAGGGTTCCTCCGACAGCGTGAGCGGTCGTTCCGCCAGGGACAGGAACATTAAACATCATTAATAAGAAGGACAAAGAAGCAGCGATCCCAAGCATCGGAGCCAGCTCTTTATTTTCTTTTAATTGCACCTTGACTTTTTTGACAGATAAGACAATAACAGGTGCAGCAGCAACCGCTAAAACCGCACAACTTGCAGGACTAAGGTAATTATCTGGTATATGCATAACAAATTCTCCGTTAGTATGAATTATTTTCGTTAACAGATTACCACATTATAAAATCAGGTGTCGTTACAAAACGAGTCCAACATTTGTTACACATGCTAGAAAGAGGGCTATCTTGCTAAAAGAAATTAGTAGAAAGAAGAAGAAAAAACTAGTTTGAAGGGCTAGAAAGGCTTTTTTAAGGTGAATTTGGATAAAATTATTGGTTCCATATCGAAATAGTTGACAGATGTAACAAGCAGTGGTACAATGATTTTGATATTTCGATATAGAAATAAAAAGGAGACAAAATGGACAAGATGCAAGGGGGATACCAAGCTTTACAGATACGCTTATTGAACGGGCGACTTTTTCAAAAACTCTTGAGCAAGGAACCAGATGCTCAATACCGAAGTGAACAGGGGAAAATTTTAACGATTTTGTGGAAGCAAGAGTTGGGGTGCGCTACTGCGACAGATATCGCTCTTGCGACGGGTCTAGCCAATAATACATTGACCAGTATGGTTAAGAAATTGGAAGAACAAGGCTTGGTTACGATTCAACCTTGCACACAGGATAAAAGGAAAAAATATATTTCTTTGACAGACCTTGGTTGGGCGCAAAAAGAAATCGGTGACCGTGTCAGCAAAGAACTTGGAGAGATTTTTTACCAAGGCTTTTCGGATCAAGAAATCCGAGAATTTGAAGCCTATCAAGAGCGTATTATCACAAATCTAAAAGCTAAAGAGAGTGAACTGTAGTAGAGGGGAAAATGCTTATGATTGGAATAACAGGTGTAACAGGGAAATTAGGCTCTTATGTGGCTGATCTTGTCGATCAGCAGGGAATTGCTTCTATCCATCTGGCAAGAAGCCCAGAGCGGGCAACAGTCTACGCGTCAGCGGAAATTCGTAAGATGGTGTATGCCAATACTCCAGAGGTGGTTGAGGCCTTAAAGGGTATCGATGTCTTATTGATGGTCTCTGCTCGGGAAAATCCAGAGCGTGTTGAGGAACACACGAGTTTTTTAAATGCCGCCAAGCTTGCGGGGGTGCAGCATATCGTTTATACCTCCTTTTACGGAGCAGATGAAAAAGCAACCTTTACCTTGTCTCGAGATCATGCCCAGACGGAAGCCTATATCAAGAAGTTAGGATTCACCTATACATTTTTGAGAGATAATTTTTACTTGGACTTCTTGATAGATATTGCTCTTGAAAATGGAGAGATTCGTGGTCCGGCCGGTAGTGGCCTGGTATCAGCTGTTGCCCGTAAGGACACATCTAGGGTTGCAGCAGAAATTCTTTTAAACCCTAAGGAGTGGGAGAATCAAAGCTTGAATCTGACAGGGCCAGAGGATCTTTCTATGGAAGAAATCGTAGCGCTCCTCTCAAAAGAGAGCGGTAAAACCATCACGTATGTGGATGAATCAGTAGAAGAAGCCTATGAGTCACGGAAAAAATGGCCAGCACAAACTTGGGAGTACGATGCCTGGGTCAGCACTTATACAGCGATTAAATCTGGGGAACAAGCTGGGGTTTCTACAGATGTCGAAAAAGTCCTAGGGCATCCAGCAAGTAGCTTATTGGATATTCTTAGAGACAGAAAACTTATTGAGGAAAAATATGATTGAATACAAACATGTAGCCTTGCGCTACACGGATAAAAACATTTTAAAAGATGTCAATCTCCGCATTGAAAATGGAGAATTTATGGTTCTTGTGGGACCTTCAGGATCTGGAAAGACTACCATGATCAAGATGGTGAACCGTCTTTTGGAACCGACAGATGGCAATATCTATATGGATGGGAAACGCATCAAAGACTATGACGAACGGGAGTTACGTCTCAGTACCGGCTATGTCCTTCAAGCCATTGCCCTATTTCCAAACTTGACCGTTGCGGAAAATATTGCTCTCATTCCTGAGATGGAGGGCTGGAGCAAGGAGCAAATCGCTTCGAAAACAGAAGAACTCTTGGCCAAGGTGGGGCTTCCTGCGGCAGACTATGCTCATCGGTTACCAAGCGAGTTATCTGGTGGAGAGCAACAGCGGATTGGCATTGTGCGAGCTATCATTGGAGAACCAAAAATTCTATTGATGGACGAACCTTTTTCAGCCTTGGATGCCATCTCTCGCAAGCAGTTGCAGGCTCTTACAAAAGATTTACATAAAGAATTCGACATGACGACCATCTTCGTAACCCATGATACGGACGAGGCCTTAAAATTAGGAGATCGGATTGCGGTGCTGCAAGAAGGAGAGATTGTACAAGTAGCGGATTCTGAGACCATTCTTGCCCAGCCAGCCAACGACTTTGTCGCAGATCTATTTGGAGGTGCTCACCATGTCTAAACTACTTGCAACCTTTCAAGAACGCTTTGGGGACTGGATCACTGCACTGGGGCAACATTTGCAACTGTCATTACTGACCTTGCTCCTTGCGATTTTTCTAGCTGTTCCTCTAGCTATTTATTTGAGTATTCACAAAAGAACAAGCAACTGGGTTTTACAGCTAGCTGGGATCTTCCAGACCATTCCTTCCATGGCTCTTTTGGGCCTCTTCATTCCTATTATGGGAATCGGGACGCTTCCGGCCTTAACAGCTCTTGTCATCTATGCCATTTTCCCCATCCTTCAAAATACCATCACCGGTTTACAGGGGATTGATCCAAGCCTTGAAGAAGCAGGAATCGCCTTTGGGATGACCAAGTGGGAGCGACTCAAGAAGTTCGAGATTCCCTTGGCCATGCCCGTCATTATGTCTGGGATTCGGACGGCAGCCGTGATGATTATTGGGACAGCTACCCTAGCTGCCTTGATTGGAGCTGGGGGACTCGGTTCCTTTATCCTCCTAGGGATTGACCGCAATAATGCCAGTCTGATTTTGATCGGTGCCCTATCTTCTGCCTTCTTAGCCATCGCATTTAACCTTCTTCTCAAATGGATGGAAAAGGCCAAATTGCGGACCATCTTTGCAGCCTTTGCTGTGATGGTTATTGGATTAGGAGCTTCTTATACACCAAGTCTTCTTCCAAAACCGAAGAAAGAAAACCTGGTCATTGCTGGGAAGTTGGGTCCTGAACCTGAAATTCTCGCCAATATGTATAAGATCTTGATCGAGAAAAATACGGATATGACAGTGACTGTCAAACCGAATTTTGGGAAGACCACCTTCCTCTATGAAGCTCTGAAAAAAGGAGATATCGCAATTTATCCAGAGTTTACAGGGACCGTGACCGAAAGTCTCCTCAAGCCAGCGCCACAAGTCGGTCATGATCCAGGAGCAGTCTATCAAGCAGCCCGAGATGGGATCAAACGACAAGACGACCTAGCCTTGCTCAAACCCATGGCTTATCAGAATACCTATGCTGTCGCGGTGCCTAAGAAAATTGCCCAAGAGTATGGCCTCAAGACCATTTCAGATTTGAAAAAGGTGGAAGGAAAACTCAAGGCAGGATTTACCTTGGAGTTTAATGACCGAGAGGATGGGAACAAGGGCTTGCAGAAGGTTTACGGACTCCATCTACAAGTCTCCACCATGGAGCCAGCCCTTCGTTACCAGGCGATCCAGTCCGGTGATATCCAGATCACAGATGCTTACTCAACGGATGCCGAGCTGGCTCGCTATGACCTGGTGGTCCTTGAAGATGACAAGCAACTCTTCCCGCCATATCAAGGGGCTCCCCTCATGAAAGAAGCTCTTCTTAAGAAACATCCAGAATTGGAAGGGATTCTCAATCAGTTAGCTGGTAAAATCACAGCAGAGCAAATGAGCCAGATGAACTACCAAGTCGGAGTAGAAGGCAAGTCTGCTGCTCAAGTGGCGCGTGACTTTTTGGTAAAAGAAGGGTTGATGAAAAATTAATAAACCATTCTCAAGTCTTTGCACTTGAGAATTTTTTAATAGAAAGCAATTTTATATCCTTTCAGCAAGCTTTTGTTATAGAGGGAGAGGCCTTCTCTTCAAAAACTCTCCATTGAGTCTGGCTTGAAATTGTGTTACAATAAGCCTTGAAGATGAATGAAAGAATATGGAAATAAGCATGAAAATAGGACCAGTGATTGGAATTACAGGAAATGAAAGACCCTTCCCAGATGATCCAGACGCGAACATGAGCTATGCGGCGACTGGTTTTGTCGAAGCGGTCAAAGAGGCAGGAGGGATTCCCTTGATCTTGCCGATTGGAGATGCGGCCTTGGCCAAAGACTACATATCGATGATTGATAAGCTCATCATCACCGGTGGACAAAATGTCTTGCCCAAGTTTTACGGAGAAGAAATCACCATCGACAGTGATGACTACCTCTTGAAACGCGATCTCTTTGAGTTGGCCTTGATTGAAGAAGCGCGTGCGGCTAAAAAAGCTATCTTTACCGTCTGCCGTGGGACCCAGCTCTATAATGTCGCTCTAGGGGGAACTCTGTATCAAGATATTGAACACCACTGGCAGGACAATCCAGGTCAGTACACCAGTCAAGAGTTGGTGACCAAGGATCAGACGGTCCTGCAAGAGATCTATGGTAAGACCAGTCGCATCAATTCTTTCCATCATCAAAGTATTAAAGACTTGGCAGATGGCTTAGAAGTAATCGCGCGGGATCCTAAAGATGACATCATAGAAGCCGTTCAATCCACAGATGAGAGCCGTTTCCTCGGAGTTCAGTGGCATCCAGAACTACGTTTTGACAAGAGCCCAGCAGATCGCAAGCTCTTTGAATATGTCGTGAATGACTTATAACGAAGACCGAGGCTGGGACAAAAGTCCTAGCCTCTCAATTATTTTTGGATTGTCGAGCAAGACGCAGTGGTTGAGTGGGCTCTACTACGCTGATTTCATCAGCTTTTACAGCCCTACTCAACTGTGCGGAGGTGGGACGACGAAATCGAATTCTAACGAATGACCGATTTCTGTCCCACTCTCTTTTCTTTAATCTGCGTAAGAAAGACTGTAAATTGTGCCTAGGTTTTGGGGGAGGATGCGCTACAATAGAGCTAGTAGAATGAGGAGGATTAGGACATGTATCAATTTCCAAAGGATTTTTTATGGGGGAGTTCGACCTCGGGGCCTCAAACAGAAGGACGTCTAGCCCAGGATGGAAAGGGAGACAATCTCTGGGATTACTGGTATAGGGTCGAGCCCAACCGCTTTTATCAAGGGCAAGGACCAGAGAAAACATCGACTTTTTATGAACACTGGGAAGAAGATCTGGACCTCTTGTTAGAAACTGGGCACACCGCCTTTCGAACCTCTATTCAGTGGTCACGTATTTTCCCAGAAGGACGAGGGGAAATCAATCAAGCAGGTGTTGATTTCTACCGCCGTGTCTTTGAAAAGATTAAAGAAAAAGGGATTCACCTCTTGGTCAACCTCTATCATTTTGATTTACCTATGGCTCTTCAAGAGCAAGGGGATGGTTGGGAAAATAAAGAAACCGCCTATGCTTACCAAGAATATGCGCGTTTTTGTTTCAAGACCTATGGAGATCTGGTCGATCAGTGGATCACCTTTAATGAACCCATTGTCCCTGTGGAGTTTGGTTATTTTTATGATGCCCATTTTCCTCATAAGGTAGACGCAGTAGCAGCAGTTAAAGTAGCCTACCACACCCAGTTAGCAAGCTCTCTAGCAGTGAAGGCCTGTCACGAGGTGGATCCTAATTTCCGTATCGGAATTGTGCTCAATTTGACACCAGCCTATCCTCGGAGCCAGCATCCAGAAGATGTGAAAGCCGCGCGCATTGCCGAGCTCTTTCAAGCCAAATCCTTCTTAGATCCATCTGTTCTTGGTCATTATCCTGAAGAATTAGTGGAGATCCTACGGGAGCGTGATCTCTTACCGGATTATGATCCCTTTGAATTGCGCTTGATCGAGGAAAATACGGTGGATTACCTAGGGGTTAACTATTACCAACCACTCCGTGTGGCAGCTCCTCGTTATGCTCCAAATCCAGCATCTCCCCTACTCTTTGAACAATTTTATGAACCTTATGTTATGCCAGGCCGCAAGATCAATCCCCACCGTGGTTGGGAAATCTATGAGCAAGGCTTGTATGACATTGCCCAAAATATCAAGGAAAACTATGGCAATATCGAGTGGATCCTGACCGAAAATGGGATGGGGGTTGAAGGAGAGGAAAAATTCCGCAAGGATGGCGTGATCCAAGACGACTACCGGATTGACTTTGTCAAAGACCATCTTCGTGAGCTCCACCGGGCTATTCAAGATGGTGCTAACTGTAAAGGTTATTTGATCTGGACCTTTATTGACTGCTGGTCTTGGCTCAATGGTTACAAGAACCGCTATGGCTTAGTTGAGTTGGACCTCGAAAGTCAAAAACGAACCCTCAAAAAATCCGGCCATTGGTTTAAAGAACTAAGCCAAGCCAATGGGTTTGAGAAGTAGACAAACTGCTCTTTTATAAGAATCAATCAACTTCTATAAAAATAAAAAATTTTATTCGTTAGAGTTATTCAACAGTGAGAAAAGTGTCTAAACTATTCAGTTTCAGGCACTTTTTTCACGGCAGAAAATTTTTAAGATGATTTTTACTTCAATCTTAACGCTAACTTAACTAGACCAATTTTCTTGAATTTCCTAGTTGACAAACTGGAAGAAGCATTGTATACTGACTCCGCTGGTTGCTTTTTGGTCAAATTAGACTAGACCAATTCCAAAGCAACTGAGAAATCGACCATGGGTCGTTTGACTAAGTAAAGGGGAAAGTATAGCAAGGCTATATCGTAAAGACTATGTGCGGAATCGTTGGTGTTGTAGGAAATACAAATGCTACTGATATTTTGATTCAAGGACTTGAAAAACTCGAATACCGAGGCTATGACTCTGCGGGTGTTTTTCTGGCTAGTGAAG
The DNA here is from genome assembly GCA_902373455.1 of uncultured Streptococcus sp. Classification (GTDB taxonomy): domain Bacteria; phylum Bacillota; class Bacilli; order Lactobacillales; family Streptococcaceae; genus Streptococcus. The sequence goes on along the minus strand of CABKMC010000009.1, from coordinate 11,220 downwards.
GCAAGAGCCAATTGGTAAAGGCAGTTGGCCGTATTGCAGAATTGTCGTCTAAGGCGGAAGGTGTCGAAGGGACAGCTGGGATTGGACATACCCGTTGGGCCACTCATGGAAAACCAACTGAGGACAATGCCCACCCACACCGCTCTGAAACAGGTCGCTTTGTTTTGGTCCACAATGGGGTGATTGAAAACTACCTTGAAATCAAGGAAGAATACCTAGCCGGTCACCATTTCAAGGGGCAAACAGATACAGAAATCGCCGCCCACTTGATCGGAAAATTTGCTGAAGAAGATGGCTTTTCTACGCTGGAAGCCTTCAAAAAAGCCCTCCACATCATCCGTGGGGCCTATGCTTTTGCTTTGATGGATGCGGAAGATCCAAGCACCATCTATGTAGCGAAAAATAAATCACCACTCTTGATCGGTCTTGGCGATGGTTACAATATGGTCTGCTCTGATGCTATGGCCATGATTCGTGAAACCAACCAATACATGGAAATCCATGACCAAGAGTTGGTCATTGTCAAGGCTGACAGCATTGAAGTGCAAGACTATGATGGAAACGTCAAAGAACGGGCTAGCTACACGGCTGAACTCGACCTTTCTGATATTGGTAAGGGGACTTACCCATACTACATGCTCAAGGAAATCGATGAGCAACCAACTGTCATGCGTAAGTTGATCCAAGCCTATACAGATGAATCTGGTCAAGTAGTGGTAGACCCAGCTATTATCAAGGCGGTTCAAGAAGCAGATCGCATCTATATCCTTGCGGCTGGTACCTCTTACCATGCTGGATTTGCGTCTAAAAAAATGTTAGAAGAGTTGACAGATACTCCAGTAGAACTCGGTATTTCATCTGAGTGGGGCTATGGTATGCCACTTCTCAGCAAGAAACCACTCTTCATCTTTATCAGCCAATCCGGTGAAACAGCCGATAGCCGCCAAGTATTGGTCAAAGCCAATGAAATGGGCATCCCAAGCTTGACAGTGACTAATGTTCCAGGTTCAACTCTTTCACGTGAAGCAGACATGACCATGTTGCTCCATGCTGGTCCTGAAATTGCGGTAGCTTCTACTAAGGCTTATACGGCTCAAATCGCAGCTCTTGCCTTTCTGGCTAAAGCTGTTGGGGAAGCCAATGGCAATGAGAAGGCCAAAGCCTTTGATTTGGTGCACGAATTGTCTATCGTGGCACAGTCCATCGAATCAACCCTTTCAGAAAAAGAAGTCATCGACGAAAAAGTTCGTGGCTTGTTGGAAACAACCCGCAATGCTTTCTATATCGGACGAGGCCAAGATTACTATGTTGCCATGGAAGCCAGTCTGAAATTAAAAGAAATTTCTTACATCCAATGTGAAGGCTTCGCTGCGGGTGAGTTGAAACACGGTACCATCGCTCTGATCGAAGAGGGTACACCGGTCATTGCCCTCTTGTCTGACCCAGTCCTAGCCAGCCACACACGTGGGAACATCCAAGAAGTAGCAGCACGTGGGGCTCATGTTTTAACCATTGCAGAAGAAAATGTCGCGAAAGAGACAGATGATTTGGTCTTGACAGCGGTTCACCCTTACCTCTCTCCAATCTCAATGGTGGTGCCAACTCAATTGATTGCCTACTTTGCAACCCTTCATCGTGGACTCGATATCGACAAACCACGGAACCTTGCTAAGTCTGTAACAGTTGAATAAATTTGTTAATATAGAAAAAAACATCCTCGTTAGGTTTTTCCTAGCGAGGATGTTTGCTTTATTTTTCAAAACCTTGCAAGGCTTTGAGGCGTTCTTCTGTTTGTCCCTTGGCATCTAGTTTTTTACCTTGGTAGACAGCAGATTCCCATGATCCATACATTGGATTTGGGAAGATGATGAATTTTTCACCAAATTCTTTTTGCAATTCGTCCAATTTCTTGTCGCGATCAGCTTCAGAGGTCTTAGAGAAGTCTGCAAAGTCAACCAGATTGTCCCCGAAGAGCAAGACAAGATTGGTCTTTTCTTGCACAGCTTGGCGACGACCTTCTTTTGATTTGACACCATCTTCTAAGAACATGAGGTGGTCACGTCCTTGAACAGGAATGCCTTCTTTTTCAAGATTCTTGATGGTATCATCTACTTGAGAGGTTGTACGGTCAGAAATGTAGTAGATTTGAACCCCATTTTGATCCGCATATTGAAGGAAATCTTTAGCACCTGGCACCGCTTTTGCGGCTGCTTTTTTCACCCAAACATCCCAATCTTTAGGATTGAAGGCCGTACCATCTTTGACGTTTTGAACTTGGTAAGGGCTGTTGTCTAAAACAGTTTCGTCCAAATCCAAGACGATGGAATAAGGTTTATCAGAAGGCGTTTGAAGGATCTCTTTCAAACGGTCAGTAGCGACATTGTAGCCTTGTAAATACAAAGCCTTGGTTTCTGCTGCCTTTTGGTACCAGAGAACAGACATGGTATTTTCTTGTGAGCGCTGCTGATCATAGGTCATCGTCACCTGATTTTTAGTGCTGCTTGCTTTTGTCTCTTGCGTTTTAGTGGTGTTGCTTCCACAACTCGTCAGTAAAATGACAGAAGCAAGAGCAGAAACGATGGTAAAGGTGGTTTTTGTTGTTTTCATAAACCGTACACTCCTTAAAATTATTCTATAAAAATTATACTCCTTTCAATCTTGCCTGACAAGAAAGAGAAGAAGGTGTCTAGGAATCGGTGAAAAGAACAAAGGAGGAAAAATGCTGTTATGAAAGGTTTCTTTGCTTTAACATACGCCATTTTTCCTTTAAAAGAAGGGGTATAGTTTTATATTATAACCGGATCAAGAAAAGATCAAAGAGGTCCTTTTTTTCTAAAATGAAAAAATAGAGAAAGATACTCGCAAGTCCCTATTTTCAAGGACTTGCGTTTTTTTGATACTTTTTTTAATAAAGAAATTTTAAGGCCTTGATAGGGAAAATATATTAGTCAGCTACTTTTCGAGGTGATATCATGGTTACAAATTCCAGAAGGAAAGCAGTTAGCCTTTCTATTGGAGAAATATTGAGGAGGATTCACAGTATGAGTAAAAAAGAATTGGTTCTTCGTGCCATTCGAGGCGAAACAGTAGAGCGAATCCCTGTAGGATTTTGGCTCCATTATGTGACCCAAGAAGAAAAAGAATTGGGTCTAGACAATCCGGCTGTAGTAGCAAAAAGTATTAAGGGACACCAACACTATGTTGAAGAAATTTCACCTGATTTTGTCAAGATCATGAGCGATGGCTTCTTCCGCTATCCGAGTGCTCTTTATTCGAGAGAGATCAAATCGATCCGAGAATTGAAGGATATTCAACCGATTGGAGAGCATCATCCTTGGATTGAAAAACAAATCGAAGTGGTCAAGGAGATTCGTTCCCATTTCCATGAAGAGATTGCTTCTTTCTACAATATCTTCTCGCCCATTTCTTATTTGAAACGCTGGTTCCGTACGGACCAATCCCGTGGAGACCAAGTGATTGCAGACTTTATCAAGGAGGATCCAGAAACTTTAGCTCATGTCCTTGATGTGATTGCAGGAGACATCGCTACTTTAAGTCGCCGCTTGATCCAAGAAGCAGGTATTGAAGGGATTTACTTCTCAACCCAGCAGGTCCAAGATGAGCGTGTGACAGATGAAGAATACCGCAAGATCATTGAACCGAGCAATATCGCTGTCCTAGCAGCAGCCAATGAAGCTGGAGGCATCAATATCCTTCATATCTGTGGTTTTGAAGGGGCCAGCAATGAAGTGGAGCTCTTCAAGGATTATCCAGCTCAAGTCATTAACTGGGCGACCCATCATGAAGGCCTTAGCCTAGCCGCAGGTCGTAAACTTTTCGGCGATCGTGCCGTTTTGGGTGGTTTTGTCAACGGCAAGAAAGGTTTGCTCTACCAAGGGGAACGAGAAGCTATTGAGCAAGAAACGCGTCGCTTGGTGGCTGAAGCTGGAAGCCGTGGTTTGATCCTTGGGGCGGATTGTACCGTACCAGACGATTTCCAATTGGAACGCTTAGACTGGGTGCGTCAAGCAGCCGTCTTGTAAGAAGAAAGGAGAGGGAGATGAGAAAGATTCATGTGTGGTGTATGGGGCTGGTAGCTTTATTCTTAGTCCTAGGACTCGCAAAAGCTACTGCAGCAAGCAGTCATGGGATTGCACGGAAAGATCCGGATATGGCAAGACTGGAGAAAATTCCAGCCCATAGTCTCTCTCTCCTTCGTCCCTCTGATATAGCAGGAATTTTACTTCTTGAAGATCAGTGATAAAAAAAGATGAAGAGCTTGATAAAAAATATATATTAGTCAAAGAATGATTGAAGTGTTAAGATAACAAACAAGAAAAGAATAGAACGAGGTAAGAACATGTCAGCAAAAAGAGAATTAGTGTTAAAAGCTTTTAAGGGAGAAGCGGTTGATCGTGTGCCAGTTGGATTTTGGCACCATTTTACAACAGAAGAAGAATGGTTGAAAGGATTTTCAAATCCTGAAATTATTGAAAAAAACCTGAAGGGTCATAAAAACTTCCTTCACAAGGTCAAACCAGACTTTGTTAAACTCATGAGCGATGGTTACTTTGCTTATCCAAATCCAGCCATTCACAAAGGCCTTGAAAACATCTCTGACTTAGCAGGAATTGAACCTCTCGGAGCCGATCATCCATGGATCACAGAGCAGGTAGAGCTTGTGAAAAAAATCCGTGCCGGTTTTGAGGAAGACATTGTGGCTATCTATAATATCTTTGCTCCAGTAACTTACTTTAAATGGTTGGTCGGAGAAGTTTCAGGAGGAGATGACTTGATCGCAAACTTCATCGATCAAGATGCTGCAACCCTTAAAAAAGTATTGGATACGATTGGTCAAGATATTGCAAGTTTGAGCCAACGTATCATTAAAGAAGCAGGAGCAGACGGGATCTACCTCAGTGTTCAAAGTATCCAAGATGCGCGCGTGAGCCAAGAAGTTTATAAAAATAGTATTGCACCGAGTGAACTCCATGTCTTAGAAGCAGCCAATGAAGCAGGTGGGGTAAATATCCTTCATATCTGTGGCTACGAAGGAGCTCGCAATGATATCCATCTCTTCACAGACTACCCAGCTCAAGTCATTAACTGGGCAGTTGGACCAGAAGGAATCAGCCTAGCAGAAGGACGCGAAATCTTCGGTGGACGTACGGTTCTGGGTGGTTTTGAAAATGGCAAAAATGGTCTTCTCTATACAGGAGATAAAGCTGCGATTCAAGCAGAAACCAAACGCATCATCGCAGAAACTGGAACCACAGGCTTGGTTATCGGTGCAGATTGTACGATTCCAAGTGATATTGATGAAGAACGAATCGAATGGGTTCGTAAAGCTGCAACAGAATAAGAAAAAATAGAATCAGGGAGAACAGAGTATGAGTAAAAAAACATGGATTATCGGTGGAGTGGCCGTTCTTGCCATTGCAGGTGCAACCATTCTTGGACGGAGCTTGAACCATGCAAACGACAGCAAAGGATCAACAGGATCTAATAAAGTAACAACCTTGAAAGTGGCCCACACACAAAACTATGTGCCGTACGATTTTGTCGATGAAAAAGGAGAATCAGATGGCTATGAAGTAGCCGTTCTCAAAGCCATTGACAAAAAATTACCAGACTACAAGTTTGAGTACACTGGAACAAGTGACGACGACCTTTTGATCGGTCTAGAATCTGGTAAGTATGATATCGGAACCAAAGGAGCTTGGTATACCGAAGAACGCGCCAAGAAATTTATCATTCCAAAAGAACCAATCGGAGCCAGTATCATCGGATTTACCGTACGAAAAGAAGATGCGGATAAATACAAGAACATTGATGACTTTGCGAAAGAAAAAGGAAAATTGGTTCCAATTTCACCACAAAATGCGCAATGGAATGTTATTAAAGAATACAATGAAAAGCATAAGGACCAACAAATCGAATTAACAGCTGCCGAATCGTTCAAAGTCGCAGATGCTTATGCTTGGGTACTTGAAGGTCGTTACGATGCCTTCTTTGACATCAAACTTTCCTTTGAAAAAGCTGTCACAGATAAAGATGGTTCTTACCACCAATATGCAGACAAACTTAGCTGGTTTGCCTACAAAGGAATTCCAACTTATCCATTGATCCATAAGGATAAGAAAAACGAAAAATTTGCGGAAGCCTACAGCAAGGCCATCAAAGAATTGGAAAAAGATGGAACACTTGCTAAATTATCGAAAAAATATTTCGGTGAAGATGTCTTCAGTTATGTAGATAAAGAGAAATAAGATGGAACTGGGTGCGTATTGCCCCAGCTTCCTTATTTCTATTCGGATACAGAAAGGAAAAGAAACATGGTCTCATACGACATTTCCAAGGTCTGGTCATTTCTTCCAACCTTGGTCCAAGCTCTACCAGCGACCCTAGCTTTGATGGTGTTAACGACGCTTCTCGGTTCTGCATTTGGCTTGGTTTTGACTTGGGCACAAGTATCAGAAGATAAGGTAGGAGCAGGTCTGGCAAAAGGCTATGTCTTTACTTTGCGTTGTACCCCTCCGATTGTCTTGCTCTTCTTGGTCTTTTATGGGCTCCCCCAATTTTTGAACTGGTGGTTGGGTATTGACATTGATCACTGGTCCAAGTTTGTCTTTGTTCTTGTGGCCATGTTTCTTCTCTTTGCGGCTATGATCTCTGAGGTCTTTAAGGCAGCCTATTTAGCCATTCCCAAAGGGCAGATGGAGGCAGGCTTGAGTATCGGATTGACACCAGCTCAGACCATTTGGCGGATTGTCCTTCCCCAAGCCTTTCGCGTGGCTCTTCCAAACATGACGACGGCCATCTTGAACCTCATGCGCGACGCCGCTTTGGCCTATACTATTGGCTTTATCGATATCATGGGAGCAGGAAACAACTTGATCAGCCGCAATCTTGGGAATTATTCCCTCGAGACCTATACAGCCGTAGCAGTGATTTACTGGGGAATTGCCCTTGTCATCTCCCTCTCAGCTCAACTCCTTGAGAAACGACTCAGCGTAACAGAAAGGTAGCTTATGGATTTCAATTTTATTAGTAAAACATTTCTAGCCACCTTGGGTGGTGTTCCAGTGACCCTTCTGATCATGGTCGTATCGATTCTCTTGAGTTTTTTTCCAGCCCTCTTTTTGGCGCTCGGTCAGATCTACAAGGTCAAAGGGGTTCGCAGTTTCTCAGTGGTTTACTTAGCCTTTATTCGCGCGACGCCTCCGATTCTCTTGATTCTCTTCTTTTATAGTCTCTTTCCCAGCCTTTTAAATAGCTTTTTTAAGAGTATTGGTAGTCACTTTAATGTCTTTGAGATCAATCCCATTTATTATGCCTTTATCATCTTTAGCTTGATGACAACAGGAAGTCTTGCTGAAATTCTACGGTCAGCTATTCTAACGGTGGATAAGGGCCAGCTAGAAGCAGCGCAAGCCATTGGTTTGACTAATCGCCAAGCCTATATCCGCATTGTTTTTCCACAAGCTCTGCGTGCAGCCCTGCCTAATCTGTGTAACCTGGTCATCAACTTGGTCAAAGGAACCTCCCTTGTCTTTGTCATGACCATCAAGGATATCACCGCCATTGCCAAGGTCGAAGCCTCTTATGGCTATCAATATTTTGAATCCTATCTAGTGATTTTTATTCTTTATATTATCATTTGTGGGGTGATTCAGTGGGGATTCAATCTCTTAGAAAAACGCCTGACACTCGCATAGAAGAAGGAGAAATAAGAAGATGTTAGAAGTAGAACACGTATCGAAAAAATTTAAGGATCACCAGGTCCTGGTAGATGTTAATCTCAAGGTCAACCAAGGGGATGTCGTCGTTATTTTGGGTCCATCTGGATCAGGAAAAACAACCTTCCTTCGCTGCCTCAATCACTTGGAAAAGGCAGATACAGGCCACCTCACCCTAGGTGGAAAAGAGTACGACCTCTCAAAACTCAGCAAAAAAGAGATTCTAGAAATCCGCCAAAAGACAGCCTTTGTCTTCCAGCATTACAATCTCTTTGCCAATAAAACAGCGCTTGAAAATATCCTAGAAGGACTGGTTGTAGCTCGTAAGATTCCAAAAGAAGAGGCCATCCAACGGGCAGAATCAGCCCTTGAAAAGGTTGGTCTCCTCGCTTACAAGGATTACTATCCTTCTCAATTATCAGGTGGTCAGCAGCAACGGATCGGAATCGCGCGTGCCATTGCAGTGAAACCAGACGTGATCTTGCTGGACGAGCCGACTTCAGCGCTAGACCCAGAGTTGGTCGGGGATGTACTTGGTGTTATGAAACAGCTAGCCCAAGAAGGAGTGACCATGGTTGTCGTAACCCATGAGATGGGCTTTGCGCGTGATGTGGCAAACCATGTCATCTTTATGGATGGCGGACACATCATTGAAGAAAATGAGCCCCATGAATTCTTCAACAGTCCAAAAGAAGAACGAACCAAACAATTCCTATCACGGATTTTATCTGACGCCACTTATAGTGTCGAATACATGATTTAACAAGAGGCACACCTATGTAGGGTGTGTTTTTTTGGATTCTGGAAAAAATTAAAAAATTAGCTCATTTTTTAAAAATCATTACGAATAATATAAGTGAGAGGGAAATATGACTGATAAAAAACAACGATTTGTACTATTATTCTTACTGACTTTGTTTCTAGGAGGTTGCAGTCTTTTTACGGATAAAGCTGCTGAGAGAAGAGAAATGATTCAGATTGCAAAAAGCACGAAAATGGAGCGAGCGATAAAACACTTGTTAATCAGTATCGATCCTAAAGCCTTCACTTCAGAAGGAGTCATTCACTCCTATACCCTGATAAAAGGTAAATTGGAATACAACCCAATGGGAGGCATGAATGTCTATCTCGTTATCAATGGCGATAAAAAGTTAACGATCGATACGACTATTCAAATGGAAAATTCAGGACAGTTCGAAGCAGGTAGTTACGGTATTTCAGCAAAATTAGATGATCTGTTAAGTAAAGCAGAAGAGACTGGTATGTTACATTAATAGCTAGTGCTTGTAACGATTTGGCAACATTTTTTAACAAAAGTAACATTTCAGGTATGAATAGAATTTTGTATAATAAATTCTAAGAAACCTGAAGAAAGAATGGGAAGAAGATGAAAAAAAGTAAATTAATTGTGTTGATAATGGTAGTATTTAGCCTGAGCTTAGGAGGCTGTAGCTTTTTTAATGGACAATCTGCCAAGAAACAAGAAATGATTCAAATCGCAGAGAGTAAGAAGATGAAGGTAGCGATTGAGAATATGTTAAAGGATATTGATCCTGAAGCATTAACTCCGCAGGGGAAAATACACTCGTATAAAATCTTGGAAAATCAATTGGAATACAATCCAATGGGTGGTATGAATGTATATTTGGAAGTCAATAATGATGAAAAACTAACTATTGATACTACTGTTCATATGGAAGATTCGGGAGAATTTGAGGCTGGAAGTTATGGTATTTCTGCAGAGTTAAGTCGTTTACTGAGGGGAGATGAATATGGTAAATAACACAAATTTTTCAGACAGACAGCATGTAGAAGCATCATTAATTGAATATAGATCATTAAAATTAGGAAAAAATCAAAAAATTAAAGAAGGTAGTGAATATGTTGGCAATGTTTCTCACATTTATGATAGTATAAATGGCAATGAAGAACAGGTCTTCGTACTGACGGATAGTGGCAAGGGTGTTGAACAAGATCCAGTCCCCTATTCTGCCTCAGATGAAGCGCGTGCCCAAATCCATGACGTGACAGTCTTGATGAAGGGATCTGAAACTGAAATAAGTACACAAAAATTACTCCATGATACGTTTACGGATTGGGTAGGGACAGATTTGCCGGCAGCTTCTAACATTCTTAATCCTGGTGGTGCAAGTGAGTACGCAACCGAATATGCGAAGAATTATGCGCGAGATAAGGCTAAAGATGGTTTTAACAATGCTGTAGAAGCTCTTGAAGATGCAATTATTCCTACATCAGTTAATCTTCCACCGGAGGCCACTCCCGTTGGCAGGTTCATACAAAAAGCGATGGACAATCCTGTCAGCAATTTCGTACAGGAAAAAGCATCAGATATGGTCGGATTTTTTGCAGAAAGGACAGCCGAAGAACAGGTTAGATTTCCTACTTTAATCGGAGCTGCTTTTTTAAAAAAATACAATGACGAAAACGGTACTTTCCCGCCTCCGCAGTTTAAAGATGCTGCAGCTCATTTGAAAGAGGTGATCCGAAAATACCCCAATGCCAAGATAGATCTATACGGTCACTCTCTGGGGTCTATGAATATTCAGTATGCGCTTGCTTGTTTGACGGAAGAGGAAGCTTCTCATATTGGGACCGTACATCTATATAATGGCCCTAATGCCTATCCTATCTTAACACCCGAGCAAAAAGTGCGTATAGATTCGCTGAAGTACAAAATTTACAACCACATTGACCATAAAGATTTGGTTAGCTTGGGCTATCAGGATTCTGGAAGCAAGGAATCTAGTGGGATTGTCAAGCACCTCAAAACTAAGAATTTGAAAAATACCGGCTTGCAGCACATGATGCATGGTTATATCTATGATAAGAATGGGAATTTGATCCTTGAAAGGGGAACGGAAACCATCACTCGGAAGGAAATCATTGAAGAGCGGATGAAGGTTTACTATCGCCTAAAGGATAAATTGCAAAAAACAGGTGGTGGCCTGAGCTCAAGTGAACGGATCTATCTTGATGCTTTGCAGGCGCGCTTAGCTTCTGATGAGCTGATTCGAGTAGTGGATGAAGGGCTGGAGCAAGCTCAGAAATCTAAAACACAACTGGATACGGATTTAGAAGCTTTGGAGAACGTCTTACAGACCGTTCCGAAAGGCTTCATTCTCAATCTTGCAGAAGTAGAAGAGGCCTATGCACAGGCTGGTGCGACAAGGCAAACAGTTGTCACTGAAGTAAGAGAAAGATTCGACAATCGTTTGGCTGCATATCAGTCCTTATCGAATGAATTCCATGCTTTAAACGAGCAAGTGAATGCAGGAATTGAGCTCTTAAAAGCAAAAGATCAAGAAATTGCAGGAGAAATGAACCAGTGGGAACAACTAGCTTATTAATGTCATCTACTCTTTCGAAAAATGAAAAGAAACTAGATCACTTGGAAAGAGAGTTTCAAAAAGCGCGCTTGGAGCTAGATGAAAAGCGTTGCTTAGTAGAAAGAAAACAGCAG
>CABKMC010000008.1 GCA_902373455.1 uncultured Streptococcus sp. | reverse complement strand
ATATTTTTCCTGTTTTTGCATCGATCAGCCCCAGCTCAACCGGATACTGTGAAGTCTCGTTAAACCCCTCCGTAACAACTTTCATAGCTCCATTTTCAATCACTACGTTTGATTCCTTGGGTGCTAACATAGTAATAAGAAAGTAGGCTTCATTGTCCTCTGTTTCGTATATTTCTTCTGAAATATCGAGTGGGATATATTTCTTATTATAGTCACGTACCATTTTAAAGACATCATAGGTTTTAGGTTTTAGGTTTCGATCGTGCGTGTCGTATACATCAATCAACCAATACTCCCCTTCTTTGGGCTCATTGTAGCTTAGATAAGGCGCCGAATCTGGTGCAATTCTATAGGCTAAAAACTTATCACTACTCGCTTTTAACTTATAGCTTTCTTGCATGATATAGCGCTCACCACTTGCACCATTAGGTGTATTAAGTTGGTACGCAAATTTTGGTTTACCATTATTAACTTCTTCAATTAATTCTCTCTCATCAACATCGTCCCATTCGATGACTAGTGCTTCCCCGTTATGAATAAATTCATAGTCCTTAATTACTGGCCTCGGTTTCCATTGAACATACTGACGCAATTCTCTTTCACGAAGTTGTTCTTTGATAGAGGAGATAGAACCAATCATAACGACGAATAAAGTAAATAAAAATATCTTTGACTTAAATAACTTAGGCATAAACAGTTCCTCCTAATCACTAGCTCCTACAAACTATTTTACCATGATTCTTATAAAGTGTCAGTGGTTGAAAAAAAGGATTTCTACTCTTGGAAATCCTTGCATTATGTGAATACTGTCTGATAGAAAAACTCAAAGTAAACAAACATCAGACTAAACCTATCCTATCAAGAAGTATTCCTTATTTTGGAATCACCCATTTTGCATCACCATAAACAACCGTAAATGGTCCATCCCCATCTGTTAAATAGTTAATTTTATATATACCAGATTCTCCTGCCTCAAGGACTGTTGGCTGTTTATAATTTAAAGTGTTATTCAACATATAAGCAGATTTGCCATGGCCATCATAGAGATCTACATTTTCATAATTCGGGCTATTTTCAATACGGAGAGGTGTTGTATTCGATATGGTGAATTCGACGATCAATCGATGTTGTTTTTTCCTTGTATCGATACGGTCTTGATCATCCTGAACATCCAAATTTGGATCGTCTGTTACACGATTCAGTGTAACTTCTAAGCCATTAGCAAATAGAACTGGCTCTCCAATCGCATAGCTTTTAACAGGATTTTTTGGGTTAAAATTCTTTAATTTTTCTTTTACCTTTTGTCCATCACTATTATTTCCAGATGGGATGGTCCAAAAGATATTATTCTCATCTTGCTTACCATACTGATTATCCCCCTTCATTTGTTGAGGGATTTGTAAGAGAATAGCCAAGTTTTTTAAATCAATTCGAACATCACCTTGATTTGTCACTTCCATTTCAACCGTGAATTCCGTAGGCGAAGTTTTACTATCAGCATAACCGGATAATGAGGTTGCCTCGAAATTTTTGTTAACTAACTGTTGTAAAACTGTTGAAAGCATGATATAGGAAATATGATCATCACGATTTGTTTCTTTTTCAGCATACCTTTGATGGAATTCATCGAGCCAATCATAGAAGGCTTGATTGAAATCTGACTCATTAGGATTTTTATAATATTTATTCCCTCTCGATAAAAGCTCTGGGAAGTAAGTTGGTACCTGAATGCGAATGAATACTTTGTTTCCCTTAACTGCATAGCCCTTTAACTCATATTTTTTTCCAAAGCTCAATGCATTCGTCATGAGCTTCAAATACATCGGACCATATATTTTGAGGGGGTACTTCTCACCAAGATATTCCACATAAGTATTTGGATCAAAAGTACTACTGTTTTTTTCAATTTTAGGGATAATATAATCGTTCCAGAGTCGAGTATACATATCTTCTTGATTTTTTGCCCCATTGGCCTTGATTACTGTGTCTATTCTACTTTGATCTACATAGACTCCTTCAACGACCTGCAAAGCTTTTTGAACCCTTCCTTCCTCAGATAGAGAGGCTTCATTCGGTTGCTGTCCATATATTGAAATACCATCGCTATCATCTGACCTCATATATTGTGGAAGTTTTTCAAACGTTATGTATCTGATACTGTTCTTTGCATCCCAATCAAATGATGCAGCTGGTCCTGTCTTGTCAAAATGAATGTTTTTTCGATCGATTTTCTTCTGTACTTCTTTATTCGAAGAACCTTGTTTTTCTACAGTTCCTTGTTTGCAGGCACTCAAACATACTGGTATAAGTACCGAACATAAGACAAGGCCCCATTTTATTTTCTTCTTCATTCCATCTCCTCCTAATCTCATCCTCATTTTACCATCAATCCCCCCTTTTGTCAGTCAAATAGATAAGAGGCTGGGACAAAAGTCCTAGCCTCTCAATTATTTTTGGATTGTCGAGCAAGACGCAGTGGTTGAGTGGGCTCTACTACGCTGATTTCATCAGCTTTTACAGCCCTACTCAACTGTGCGGAGGTGGGACGACGAAATCGAATTCTAACGAATTACCAATTTCTGTCCCACTCTCTTTATTTCATATAAATCATCCCTGTACATGCTTGCTCGGAAAGTTCGACAAAGCCGAGAGACTGGTAAAAGGCTAGATTTTCCTCGCTACGTTCAGTGGCAAGAAGCCGTTGGTAGACATTTGGGAAAGTCGCTAAAGCCTCTGTTAAGAGTTTCTTTCCAATGCCTTGACGCTGGTGATCTGGTCGTACCAAAAGGTCCTGTACAAAAATGACAGAGTGGCCATCACCTACCAAGCGAATGTAGGCGACGAGCTCTTTCTCATCATAGACTGCTAACTGCCAGAGACTAGCTTTGACAGCTTCTTCTAACATAGCTGGGTTGTTGGTATAATTGGTCCAACCGACCGAACTGTAAAGTGCGAGTAGGTCTACCATGGCTGGAATTTCTTGTTTGTAATGTAACATCTTAACTCCTTTTTAACCGATAGTGCTGGAAGAAGGCGATATCCCGATAAGGGGACTCTCGGCAAACAGCTAGCTCCATCTTGAGCATAGACTTTCGCCATCCTTCTTGGCTCTTGAAGCGATTGTCCTGTAAGGCGTAAAAGACTCGAATTCCTTGGTAGTCCTGAACTTCGAGGGCTAGATCTTCTACTGCTCTATCTAGATCATAGGCCTGTGCCAAACCCATGGAGTGAGTTTCCAAGTCCTGACCTGCTAAGAGATCAAGCGCCTTCTGAGGATCATTTTCAAAGACGACGGTCTGCAGGACGCGGCCAACCTCATTGTGCTTGACGATAGAGAGCAGGCCACCTGGTTTCAAGAGATGGGTGAATGCCTTGAGAATCGCCTTGCGATCCTCCACATACTCCAAGACATTGTGGCAAAGGATGACATCAAAACTGGCATCTTCAAAGCTCTCTATCTGGTCCAGACTCCCGACGAATTGCTGATAGGGATGGTCCTGGGCCCGCAAGGCCACCATTTCCTCGTTTGGTTCCACAGCAAGGACTTGATTTTCTTTCGCTAAGTGATTGGCTACAAGGCCAAAACCACTCCCGAAATCAAGCACCCGTTTTCCCTTGATGTCCTTCAATTGTTCAAAAAGGATATCATAATAGATCTGTCCCCAGGGTTGCCGGAGGTTTTCTAAATAAGCTTGAATATTTGCGGCCATCTGGTTCCTCCTATTTGAAATTGAACATCTTGCTGGCTAGCTTGTCCGAGATGCGAGGGAAAAGGGTATAGAGCTTGTGGGTCAGGTTCAAGAGCCAAGGAAGATTGAGCTCGCGTTTTGCTTTTCCAAAGTTCTTCACGATCTTCTTGGCTACAAAGTCGGGTTCCAAAATGTAGCGGTCCACAGCTTTGACATAGCTTCCATCGGGGTCTGCCTGATCAAAGAAAGTGGTCCGAATAGGGCCTGGATTGACCGTCGTCACATGGACACCAAAGGGAATGAGTTCCAAACGCAGAGCATTGGAGAAGCCAATGGCCGCAAACTTGGTCGCCGAATAAAGGCTGGATTTGGCTGTTGCGACGAGACCCGCCATGCTGACGATATTGACAATGTGCCCCTTGCCTGCTTCCTTCATGTGCGCACCCATCAAGCGTGAAAACTGCATGAGGGCAAAGGTATTGACCTCAAACATCTCCTGCACCTGCTGGTCAGAAATGCGATCAAAGGCCTCAAAAATCCCATAGCCTGCATTGTTGACCAAGATATCGATCTGCCCATAGCGCTGATAGAGCTCTTCTACCAAATCTTGGACGGCTGAGGAATCAGTGATATCGATCCCAATGCATTCAGCTTGAGGATGACTGGCATAGAGTTGTTCCAGTTTTTCTTGATTTCTGCCTAGGAGAATCAGCCGATCTTCAGGGAGGAGCTTGACCATTTCTTGGGCCAAGCCTCCACTTGCTCCTGTTATGAGAATGGTTCGCATCTTAGATCTCCACTTCTTCCAAATCTTTGACGACATAGACATTTTCAAAAATGCTGGATGCATCCTTGCGCAATTGGCTGATGTCTTTTGATAAGAAGCGAGCACTGATGTGGTTGAGAAGAAGGCGCTTCGCTCCAGCTTCACGCGCTACTTCTGCTGCCTGCATATTGGTCGAGTGACCGTGTTTCTTAGCAATCTTCTCATCGCCCTTACCATAGGTGGACTCATGGACGAGGACATCTGCATTGACTCCAAGGCGGACACTGGCATCCGTCTTTCTGGTATCTCCAAGGATCGTGATAATCTTACCAGGTCGAGGAGCTGAAATATAATCAGCAGCAATGATCTTGGTGCCATCTTCCAGGGTGACATCTTGTCCATTTTTAACCTGACCAAAGAGCGGTCCAAATGGAACGCCCGCTGCCTTGAGCTTATCTGCGTCGAGTGTTCCTTCGAGGTCCTTCTGCATGATCCGATAACCGACACAGAAAATGGTGTGGTCCAAAGCTTCCGCGTAAACCGTGAATTTATCAGTTTCTAAAATCTTACCCAGAGAATGTTCATCGAATTCATGAAAATGGATGCGGTAAGGCAGACGAGAGCCTGATACGCGAAGACTAGTCATCACAAAGGATTTGATCCCTACTGGTCCATAGATATCCAGATCCGTCTGCTCTTCATTGGCCTGAAAGGCCCGACTAGAGAGGAAACCTGGCAAACCAAAAATATGATCTCCGTGTAGGTGAGTAATAAAGATCTTGCTAACCTTTCGCGGACGAATGGTCGTTTCTAAAATTTGATTCTGTGTCGCTTCGCCACAATCAAAGAGCCAGACTTCATTGATCTCGTCCAGCAATTTGAGCGCTAGGCTCGATACATTACGGGCTTTTGAGGGTTGCCCAGCTCCCGTTCCTAAAAATTGAATGTCCATTGTCTACTTTCTATCTATATAAATCATGGCCGTCCGGTTCTCTGAACGGAAAGAAAGGTTGCCTGGGTAGGCTTGCGCTAGCTCGAGAAGCTCCTCTTGGTTATATCCTGACAGTTTTAAGCGTCCATCTTCCAAGGTCATCAAGTCAGTTAGGGCTGAGAGGGCTTCTGTTTTAGTGACCCCTTCTGGTTCAGCCTCTTGCAAGCAGATCTTGCCATCTTTTTCAAAGACCAAACAATGTGGAAAGATCTCTGCAATTTCGAATAAAATGGCAGGGGTGATATCCTCTGTTGGATGTTCAGCAAAGACACAGGCTAGCTCTTCATTTGCGTAGGCCAAGCCATAAGACTTACCTGATAAATTGAGGCGGATAAAGGGCTTCCATTCATCAAAGCTTTGCTGAACTGTGAATAAGTCAAATACCCGACTCAAGTCCAAGAAATAATCCATGGCCTCCTTGGGGCTCTTCTTTTGATAGAGCTCTGCGAAATAGGCGTTGAACACACTTGGGGGAGGCGTAATCACACGGAGACGCAATTCCTCAGGGATTGTGTTTAAAAGATTGGTCAGGTAGACCCGATCGAGGCTGGTATAGCCTCCATATTTTATTGCTAAATCAACGTAATCCGTCATAAAATTCTTCCAACTTCCACTTATTTTTCTCTGCGATATAGCCTTGAATGACCTCGACATCCTCTTCAAATTCACGTTTGTCAATGATCACTACTGTTTCTAGATCATGTGTCCGATAAGATTTTGAAAAGGGAACGCGAATGGCAAAGGGAACAAAGAGCTCTCTCAGTTTTTCTAGGAGCAAAGCCTGGAGATCTTCACGGGCTGTCTCAGAGCGCGCTGAAATCAAGCTAAAAGGGGTCTGGGTTGGTGTAAAGTCTGCTACTTTGTCTGCTTTGTTGTAAAGAGTCAAGCGAGGGATTTCCAGCATATCCAGGTCCTTCATGATCGAAAGCACGGTCTTTTCATGCTCTTCATGATTAGGATCAGATGCATCGATGACATGGACCAGGAGGTCCACATTCTTACTTTCTTCCAGGGTCGACTTAAAGCTTGATACCAACTCTGTTGGTAGATCTTGGATAAAGCCAACCGTATCGGTCAGCGTCACTTGCAGATTGCCTGTTAGATGGATGCTCTTGGTTGTGGCATCCAAGGTCGCAAAGAGTTCATCGGCTTCATACTGGCTCTTACTGGTCAGCTGATTCATAATGGTCGACTTACCTGCATTGGTATAGCCGATCAAACCAATCTTGAAAACAGGTGATTCCAAACGTTTTTCACGAAGGGTTTCCCGGTTCTTTTCAACTGCCTTGAGCTGGTGCTCGATATCGGTGATTTGATTGCGAACGCTCCGGCGGTTCAACTCCAACTGACTTTCCCCTGGTCCACGAGAACCAATTCCCCCAGCCTGACGGCTGAGCATGATCCCTTGACCGACAAGACGTGGCAAGAGGTATTTGAGCTGGGCCAAGTGTACCTGCAACTTCCCTTCATGACTTCTAGCCCTCATAGCAAAGATATCTAAAATCAACTGCATCCGGTCAATGACCTTGACCCCAAGGATTTCTTCTAAGTTGACATTTTGACGGGGGGTTAGGCGATTATTGACCACCACGGTCGTAATCTCATCTGCTTCGACCATTTGAGCAATTTCTTCGAGTTTTCCTGAGCCGACAAAGGTCTTGGTGTCGTATTTCTCCCGCTTTTGTGTATAGGAACCCCGGACATCTCCACCGGCTGTTTTAGCCAGGCTCGCCAACTCCTCCATAGACATGTCAAAATTGTCCATGCCTTGAAGTTCCACACCGACCAAAAGGATGCGTTCTTGTTTTTTTTCTGTTTCAATCATGCTGTAAAAACTCCTTTACATCTGCAAGAACCTGCTCCTTGAAGTGGGGGGCAGAAATGGCGTAAAAGGTCACTTCCATTCGATTTCGAAACCAGGTCAGCTGGCGTTTGGCAAAGCGCCGCGTATTGCGCTTGAGGATCTCACTGGCTTCCTCAAGGCTCTGCTCTCCCTTAAAGTAAGGAAAGAGTTCCTTGTAACCAATGCCTTTAGCTGCCTGAACCTCCGGATGGTCATCATAGAGCCACCGGGCTTCATCCAGCAAGCCTTCTTCTAGCATGCGGTCTACTCGGCGATTGATGCGATCATAGATCAAGGATCGATCATCATCTAGACAGATGAGATAGGGTTCATAATCGGTCTCTTCGTTTGCGAGCTCCTGCCCAAAATGAGCAATTTCAAGAGCCCGCATGGCCCGACGGCGATTAAGCTGAGGAATCACAAGTCCTTGCTCCGCTACCCTTTGGTACAAGTCTTCGTCCGACAACACGTCCAATTGGGCGCGATAGGACAGAATCTCTTCATGAGGAACTTCACCACCTAGATGATAACCTTCGAGCAAACTTTGGATGTAAAGACCCGTCCCACCTGCAATGATAGGAAGTTTGCCTCGAGCTGTGATCTCTTCAATCGCAGTCTTAGCTTCTCTTACAAAATCAAAAGCCGAGTAAGACTCGGTCACCTCCCGCACATCGATCAAATGATGGGGAGCTGCAGCTTGCTCTTCTAGTGTCGCCTTGGCTGTTCCAATATCCAGCTTGCGATAGACTTGCTGGCTATCGCCACTGATAATTTCACCATTGAGGGCTTGCGCTAAATCGATCGCAAGAGCTGTTTTCCCAACAGCAGTCGGTCCCACAATCACAATTATCTTGGTTTTCATCGTTTTTCCTTGCAAAATTCACGTTTTTTCGTTACCATATATTATAACATAAATATTTAAAGTTCAGAAAAGGAGAAATTCTCATGGCTAAAGGATTTGGTAAAGGTTTTGTTACTGGTGTTGCTGGTACAGTTGCTGCTGTCGCAGGTGCAGTTTACACATTCAAGAAGAAAGTAATTGAACCAGAAGAACAAAAAGCAGCTTTCATCGAAGAAAACCGCAAAAAAGCAGCACGTCGCCGTGTCTCACACTAATCATTCAAAAAGCTCCGGAAAACCGGAGCTTTTTTTGTATCTGTTAGTTGCTTTTACATTTTAATAAGTCAGTCGAAATATCCAATGAATTAGTCAAGTAATCCCACAATTCTCTATGTCATCATTTACATATTTTTCTTTCCGCAGTGACAAAAGTACCTGAAACAGGAGCTGTTTCAGGTACTCGGAATTATTGAGACCCTAGGCTCAATAATTAGCTATGGAACTTCGTAGAAGTTCGCTAGCGTCCGCCGTCACCTAAGGAAAGATAAAATATAAAGAATGAATTCACCGTTCTTTGATCATCTTCGTTGCGATCTCCAAGAGTTCGACTCCCATCTGAAAATGCTCGTCTAATAAATCATAGACGGCATCTTCGGACAAGACACCACATGGTAGATCTGCTGGAAAGTCAGCTTGATTGGACAAGTCCAAATCATCAAAATAGGCCTGACTACTATAATAATCGCGCAGTTGGATATAGCTTTCTTGATGCTCTCTTAGTTGATCCACTGCTTTTTTGGTTTCTTCCAAAGTCTTGGCATAGTCATTCAAATAACCTTCCATTCTTTGGATCCGTTCGATGTTTTCCTGTGCAATTGCCATGTTTTACTCCACTTTCACCACTTCTAGATGGGGGCCACCTAGAAGCACCAGGTATTTTTCTACTTTCTCTTTGCCATAAGAACGACGAAGAGCTTCTGCATAGAGATCGAGCTGATCCCGGTAGCGTACGACCAATTGGCTAGGAACCTTGTAGTGATCTGTCTTGTAGTCAAAGAGCAGGATCCGGTCTTCTAGCACCAAATAACCATCCAAGATACCCCGCACGACAAAGTCCTCACCACTGGCTGGATCTTTCTTCAGCATGGCAAAGGGAGCTTCGCGACTGACTCGAGAGGCTTCTTTTTGAAGCAAGGTCCCCAAAGGTGTCTCATAGAAAGCAAGGATGGCCTCTAGCTTGATACGGGCTTTGACTGCTGGCTCTGCTTGGACTTGCTCCAAGGCTTGACGCAGTGTATCTAGCGTGATTTCTTCTTCAAGAGGCACGCGCTGCATGAGTTCATGGACGGCACTACCGACCTGGGCTCCTGTCACGGCCTTTTCTTGACCAAAAGTTGGCAGCTCAAACTCAGGCGTCACAGTCTTTGCATCCATAATTTGGACGCCATTGGCATCCATGACCGGCTCGTAGAATTTCTTGATCTGACTAGGAGTACGGACACTTGGTAAATGAATGGCCGGAGCATAGAGCTGATTGAGCCGATCAACATTTTCCAAGATATCCAAGGCCCGACGAATATCCTCTGACTGACGGACATCCTTGAGCTGATCAAGCCGGGAATCCTTCTCCTTCTCTAGTGGTTCCAGCTTGTCTGGTGTCAGGTCTTCGTCTGTCACAAAACGCGTGTCATAGGCTAGGGTATTCTTGGTAAATACATCTTGAATAGCAAAGAGCCAGTCCTGATAAGAGGTCCATTCTTTTCGCTTCTCTGGATCTAGCTTGCCATTGCGACTGGTCCCCCAATCAGTATCACGCAGTTTGTCCTCCCGGCCTTTTCCGACCAGATAGAGCTTGAGCTCAGCCCGTGTCATGGCGACGTAAAGAAGACGCATCTGCTCCGAAATCGTAGCCAATTTTGTTTCTTCCACGTTCCGTTGGTAGCAAGGCGTTTCGATCTGCAGGCGAATGGTTTCTGGAGCAGCTGGATTCTCTGTCTCAACCGGAAGACTCGCAACATATTTAAAGCCAATCCCTTTTTGGCGACTGAGAATGATTGGCCCCGATTGATCCTTACGGTTAAAGGCCTTGTCCATATTGAGAATAAAGACATACTTGAATTCCAGCCCCTTACTCTTATGGACGGTCATGAGCTGGACGGCATCTTTGGGTGCTGCAAGAGGGACGCTGGCCAAATCGTGTTCATTTTCGATCACCTTGTCGATCATGGCAATGAAGCGCGACAAGCCCTTAAAGCTGGCCTTCTCGTAATCATTGGCCCGAAGCGTCAAGGCATAGAGGTTGGCCTGGCGCTGGGCCCCATTTGGAAGGGCCCCGACATAGTCATAGTAATAACGATCCTCATAAATTTTCCACAGCAAATCATAGAGCGAAGAGGTCTTGGCAGCGGCCCGCCAAGTAGATAAAACTTTGAGGAAGTTCTTGATTTTAGCTGAAAGCTTGGCATCGATCAACCGCGCCTGCTCTGCAGTCTTTTCAAGGGCTAACTGGACCTTGTGATAGAAGGCCACTTGCTTTTGCTCTGGAAGCGTCTGCAAGGAAATCCGTGCCAGCTCATCTTCATCAAAGTCAAACATAGAGGATTTCATGAGGGCCACTAAGGGATAATCATGCAAGGGATTGTTAATGGTCCGCAAGGTATCCAGCATGACCATCACTTCCAGTGACTCAAGATAATGCGCCTGTCCGCTATCTGCCACAATCGGAATATGGTACTGGTCAAAGGCTTCCAGAATCGCATCATTTCGAGTTCGAGTCGCAGTCAAGAGCGTGATCTCTTTAAAGGGCACTTTTTCTACCCGATGGAGACGCAAAATTTCTTTGATGACCAGGAGAATTTCTCCCTTGGAAATCGTCTCGACTCCAGAGGTAGCTTCCTCGTCATCGGCCTTTTCTTCCTGGTCTTGGGAGCCATCATAGAGCAAAAATTCTGCCCGATGTTGTGGCAAGGCTAAGCGCTGCTTGTCACTACCTGCGACCAGATAGTGGGTTTGATTGTAGTCAATCTCGCCCACCTCTTCGTCCATCAAATGGCGAAAGACATCATTGGTCGCGTCCAATACCTCCACATGACTCCGGAAATTTTCCTTGAGGAGGATCAACCGCCCCTTCGCCCCTTCTTCTTGGTAGGCTTTAAATTTATCATTGAAAATCTGTGGATCTGCCTGACGGAAGCGATAAATGGATTGCTTGATATCCCCCACCATGAAGCGATTGTGGCCATTTGACAGCAAATCCAACAGCCGCTCTTGGGTGTGGTTGGTATCCTGGTACTCATCGACCATGACCTCATGATAGCGCTCTTGATAGGCTTGTCTCACCTCTGGGAATTGCTCTAAAATTTGAATGGCAAAATGACTGATATCCCCAAATTCATAAGCTTTTTCTTGGATTTTTCGTTCCAGATAAGCGTGAGAAAAGTCTCTGATAAAGTCCCGTAGCAAGGAGAGCATGGGGCCTTCTTCTTGGTGGAAGGTTTGTTGAAATTCCAGCTGATAGAGTTGATTTTCCAAGTCTCTGAGGCGATTGATATGTATGGTTTTATCCTGGTTATAAGCCGTAACTAAGTCTTTCAGTTCTTCTTTTCGGGCCCTGTTGGTCAAGGCTCCCCCATTTGAAGCCCGACTAATCGCCACGACCGCCTTTAGGACAGAGGTCACTTGCTCTTTATTGGTGCGACCTGTCAGGCTTCCAATCAGATCGAGCACCTCTTCTACAGCTTCCAAATATTTGGCCTTGCCAAATGCTTGACCTTCATTGGACAAATGAAAGGCAAAAAAGCTTTCTGCCTCATAAAGGGCCTGCTGGATGCTCTCCATCAGATCGCCTTCCACCTGGTCAAAATCGGTCTCCTCATAGCCTTTTAGGAAATGCTCCTCCAGCCATTTTTCCGGATCACTGGTCGACTGAAGAAAGTCATAGATCTGGTAGACCTGCTCTTTAAACAAGGATAAATTTTTGCGCTGGCCGGTAAAATTCTTGACCATCTGCACAAAGGCTTCTTGGTTTTCCCCCTGGTAATAGCGGTCAAAAACAGCTTGAAAGACTTCATTTTGTAAGAGGCGTTGCTCACTAGCGTTTTGTAAAATGCGAAACTGAGGCGCCAAACCAAGCAAATAGCCATAGCGCGTTAGGACCTTTTGGGTAAAGGAGTCCATGGTTCCGATATCGCTGGTGGCGACATCTGCGATTTGACGGGCCAGGTGTTGCTTGAGCTCTGGGTCATCGCTCGCTTGCAGGGCTTTTCCAAGTTCATTTTCTAAACGCTCCTTGAGCTCTCCGGCTGCCTTGACCGTAAAGGTCGAGATAAAGAGCTCCTTAATCGAAATGCCTCGCTGCATCTGATCCAGTATCCGCTGTACCATGACAAAGGTCTTTCCTGATCCAGCAGAGGCTGACACCAAGATATTGGTCCCCGAACTATAGATGGCATCGATCTGTTCTGGTGTCCGCTTTTGCTCTTTGGTAGAAGCTGCCTCTTGGTCCTGAAGGGCCTTGATTTCTTCTCTTGTCAAAAATGCTTGTTTGATCATTTGTTCAAGACCTCCTTCATCTTCTCGATCCAAGCGGCTTTCACCTTTTCACCGCGTATTCCTTTTTGGTCTAGTTTGGTCAAGAACCGTGCCTGACCTAGGTGACGATCGGCTTCAAATCCTGTGATAGATTTAAACTGCTCCACAAATGGTGCGATATTGCGCCCATTTTCACTATAGGGATTGATGGCAAATTGCCCCTTGAGAATCCCTTCTGCTGCTGTTTTATAAAGATAAGCGTTGTACAAGAGGAGCAAGTCCAGTTCTTCCTTACTCAGCATCATAGCCTTATTCTTATCATAGGCCTCGCCCAGATAAGGCGCCTGATCTGCCATAAAGAGTCCCTTGTACTGTCGACTTTTCATGGTTTGATTGATGGCATCCTCTACTGTCTTGGTCTTTTTCAGATCCACTACAGGATCTCCCATTTCCAAATACATGGCTCCGAAAATCCCCTGCTCCTCTTGGTACTCCTTCAAATCCTGAATCGCAGAAAGATAGGTTGGCAATTGAGAATTCAGTCCATTAAAGAACTTGTCATAGTGGAACTGCGTCAGACTGGACTTGTAGTCCACGACTCCGAGGGCTCCCTGATCCCTCAATTGATCAATGCGATCCACCTTGCCTCGTAGCTGCAGGAGACGGCCATCGGACAATGGATAAGAGGTATGGGTGCTTCCGCCAAAGAGGGTCTCCTCACCGATGGTCTCGATCCCATTTTGCTGGGCGAGGACACGCCCTGTCTTTTTCGCGGTATCAAGAAGCAACTGACGAATAAACTCGGTCTCTCCACTTTCTCCATACAATTGCTGGAACTCAGCTTCTTGGCTGGTTTCTCGAATCGCCTCGTTTAAACGCCGATCAAACGCTTGATCGGAGCCATCTTTTAAGACTTTTTCAAAGATCCGGTGCAGAAAATTCCCATGACTGCGAGCGTCTGGCCGGATGGTTTCATCCTCTTGTAAGCCCAAGACATAGCGCAGATAAAAGGCATACTGGTGCTTGTAGTATTCATTCAAGGCAGAAGAGGATAAGGTCAATGCTTTGCCCTCTGGATAGAGCGCTTGAAGCGTATCCGACTGAAGCTGACGGCTCTTTAATTCCGTTGAAATCTGAGGAATCTGGATGCCTTCAGCGGCTAATTTCTTGCGCAAGACCCGTACCGCCACACCCCAAAAGCTGGCTTCTTCAGGAGACAACTCACTCGTAATTTCTTCTTGATGGAGTTCGATCACGCGCGCTAGGAGGGCCCGGTAGGTCCCGATATCATCACTCGAGGCTTGGGTTTGTTTGGTCGTCCACTCGATGGCAATAGGTTTCTTGGTCAATTCGACAAGGTAAGGAGAGACACTGTCTTCCATTTCATTGACCAAGCTAGGGGCCGATAGGACCAGTTGGTTGGTCGCAGCATTGAGAAGCGAAACTGCCACAAAGCGATTTTTCTTGAGATTTTCACTGGTCACCACCTGGAGCTCTGCTCCTTCTTGGGTGGCCTCATTGAGCTGCTGGCGCTCTTCTTCACTAAGCAGAGAGGTGTTCTGAGCGATCTTTGGAAAACGCTCCTGGGTCAGCCCGATTGCGTAGACATAAGGCGCTGTCAAGGGTTCAATCAAGTCATAGGACTGAACGGTCACCACATCTACCGTAGCAGGAACTGTCCGGTATTGAGACAATTGCATCCCCGATAAGAGGAGGGCCAAAAAGTCATCTACGGTCAGCTCTTGGTCCTCAAAGACCACGTTCAACTCCTCTAAGACATGAAGGAAGGCCTTCCAAACCTGATCATAGCGCTCCTGCTCCTCCAAGGCTAGATCCTTGATCAAAGCTTGTAGATTCTGAGAAAGCTGGGCCTCTTGCAGAAACTCTGTAAAGGTGGTTAAGAGTTGGGTCACCTTTTGTTTGCGCTGTGAAAAGAAAGGGACTAGAGGTTCTACGACGCGTTCTCGGAGAGTATTGAGCTCTTCCAAATTAAACTTGCCCTGACGATTGCTGGTAAAAGGCTTGTGAAATTTTGTAGCACCCTTTACTTCTGCAAAGCGAAGGTATTGCTCAAAAGCATCGACTTCCTCTTGCGTCAGATCACTATACAGACCCGTTTTCAACAGATTGATAACGTCTTCTGTCTGGTAATTGAACTGCTTGATCCGCCCTAGCGATTCAACGACCTGAATCAAGGGATGGTGGACCATGGCTTCACTTCGTCCCAAGTAAAAGGGAATCTGATACTGGTCAAAAATGGTCTTGAGCTGTAGTTGATAAGCTTCTACATCGCCTAACAAGACCCGAATATCCCGATAGCGGGCCCCATCATGAAGACGCTGACGGATGGATTTGGCGACAAATTCCAACTCTTCTTTTTGCGTGTTGGTTTGCCAGAGTTGGACAGCTGTTCGATCTTGGTCCTCCAGCTCATTTTCCACTTGTGAAAAATCGTAGCGCGCTTCTAGCATGCGGGTAATGCGACTAAAAGAGTCTTCGATCGCTTGCCCACAATACTGAGGCTGTACCTCAAAAGTCTTTGCCAGCTGGAGGAGAAAGTCAACACTGGCCTGGTAAAGATTGCCCTCTCTAAAACTTGCTCGATAAGCTTTTTCACTGGCATAGACCCCGATGACAATCTCCACTCCTTTTCGGTGAAGGAGACTAATCAAAGCCTCTTCTTCCGCAGAAAAACGCGTGAAGCCATCGACGACGATCGCTACATCCTGTAATTGCTCTTCCAGCCGTCCTTCTTCGACCTGATTGAGGAAAAAGGCCATCTTGGACTGGGATTCATACCGGTGCTGTACCAGCATCTCAGAGACCGCTTCAAAAATCGCCAAGAGGTCCTCTCTTTTTTCAGCTTCCTCGAGCAACTCTAAATCTGTAAAATCCATCTGGGCTGTCTGCAATTCATGATAGAGCTGGACCAGTTGCTGGATAAACTGAGGATCCTTGCGCAGGGCCCCGTAAACTTTGAGATCCTGCTCCTTCATCTGGGAAAGAGCTTTAAAAAATAGCATGCCTAGACCGATATCATCCAAGGGTTGCTCCTCAAAAATCTGATTCAGGATGAAATAACGGGCCATTTGGGCAAAGCGCGTGACGGTAATAGCAAAAGAAGCCTGACCTTCTAAATAGGACAAGACCTTGGCTTCTTTTTCAAAGGAAAGAGAGTTGGGTGCAATGTAAAACACACGCTTGCCCTGTTCTACTAACCCTACGGCTTCTTGTGTCAGGACCTGGGTCAAGGGGGTCCGAACATCCGTATAGAGTAATTTCATCCGATCCGTTCTCCTTTTGACATTTTCTTGAGAGCTTGTTATCTTCTTATTATATCATTTTCACAGGAGGGACTAAAGCAAGAAGTCATGCTCCTCTTGGCCCAATATTAGGAGATTTGTGCTACAATAAAAGCTGAAGAGACAGAAAGGATACCACCTATGAACAGCATTTATGATTTTTCTTTAGAAAACCAGAATGGGGAAGAGATTCCACTTTCTCACTACCAAGGTAAGGTCCTCATCGTGGTCAATACAGCAACGGGCTGTGGCTTGACCCCGCAATACCAAGGACTGCAAGATCTCTACCTGCGCTACCAGGAAAAGGGGCTGGAAATCCTAGACATTCCCTGTAACCAATTCATGGGGCAGGCACCAGGAACGGCAGAAGAAATCAATAGCTTCTGTAGCCTCAACTACCAGACCACCTTCCCACGATTCGCTAAAGCCAAGGTCAATGGTAAAGAAGCCCTTCCTCTTTATGACTGGCTCAAAAGCCAAGCAGCTGGGCCACTGGGCAAACGCATCGAATGGAACTTCGCAAAATTTGTCATCGACCGACAAGGCCACGTCGCCCAACGCTTCTCCTCAAAAACAGAACCAGCTGCCATGGAAGACTTGATCCAAGAATTACTTGAGAAATAAGCCAAAAAAGCCTGAGCTAACGCTCAAGCTTTTTTAATTATTAATCAATTTCAAGTCCACCGGTGTACAAGCGGTAATAGGTGCCACGTTCTGCCATCAAGGAAGCATGGTTGCCTCGTTCGATAATGCGTCCATGGTCCATCACCATGATGACATCGGAATTGACAATCGTCGATAGACGGTGGGCGATAACAAAAACAGTCCGACCTTCCATCAGGCGATCCATCCCTTCTTGCACCATCTTCTCTGTCCGTGAGTCAATCGAAGATGTCGCTTCGTCCAGAATCAAGACAGGCGCATTGGCAAGGGCTGCACGGGCAATGGCGATCAATTGTCGTTGACCATTTGATAGACCAGCCCCATCATCCGTCAAGACTGTCTCATAGCCCTGATCCAAGTGCTTGACAAAGGAATCCACATTGGCAATCCGAGCTGCTT
Source organism: uncultured Streptococcus sp. (assembly GCA_902373455.1). Taxonomy (GTDB): domain Bacteria; phylum Bacillota; class Bacilli; order Lactobacillales; family Streptococcaceae; genus Streptococcus. The sequence continues at coordinate 3,459 of CABKMC010000008.1, read as the reverse complement.
CTAGGATTTCTTCCCGTGTTGCATCAGCACGGCCGTAAGCGATGTTTTCTGCAATCGTACCAGTGAATAAGTGGGTATCTTGAAGGACGATTCCAAGGGAACGACGAAGAGAATCTTTCTCAATCAATTTAATATCGATTCCATCATAAGTAATCATTCCGGACTGGATGTCATAGAAGCGGTTGATCAAGTTGGTGATAGTTGTCTTTCCTGCACCAGTCGCTCCGACAAAGGCCACTTTTTGACCCTTATCCGCGTACAAGTTGATGCCATGAAGGATTTGTTTCTTCCCATCATAAGAGAAATCAACATCATCAAAGACAACATTTCCGACCATCTTGACAAGCTGGTAATCTCCATTTGGACGAGGGTGTTTCCAAGCCCATTTGTTGGTTTTCTGATCGGTTTCGACCATTTCTCCATCGACTAGTTCATAATTGACCAGCGTCACTTTTCCTTGGTCAACTTCTTCTTCTTCGTCCAAAAGATCAAAGACACGATCTCCACCAGCCAAGGCCATGAGGACAAAGTTCAATTGTTGAGAGACCTGGGCAATCGGACCTGTAAAGGAACGGTTCAATTGCAGAAAGGCCATGAGACCACCAATGGTTAAAACACCGACGCCGTTTAGCGCAAAAAGTCCCCCGATCAAGGCTGTTAGAACAAAGGAAACATTGCCCAAGTTCCCAAGAATCGGCATGAGGACATTGGCATAGCGGTTGGCTTGGTAAGAGGATTCAAAGAGTTGATCATTGATCCGATCAAAATCCTCAATGCTTTCTCTTTCATGCACAAAGGCCTTGACCACTTTTTGACCAGACATCATTTCTTCAATAAAGCCGTTCTCAATCCCCAAGTTCTTTTGTTGGGCCCCAAAGTAACGACCTGATTTACCAGAAACATCCTTGATGATAAAGACCATGACGATAACCATGAAAAGAACAATCAAGAACAGGAGTGGACTAACCGTCAGCATGGTAATCGTTACCCCAAGGATGGTAATCGCTGAGGATAGAAGTTGAGGAATGGATTGTTCAATCGCTTGGCGAAGGGCATCAATATCATTGGTATAGATAGACATGATGTCCCCATGTTGGTGGGTATCAAAGTAACGAACGGGCAGTTTTTGCATGCGAGCAAACAACTGATTTCGAAGACTTCTAAGTGAGTCTTGTGAAACAGTCGCCATAATCAAGGTAAAGCCATAGTTGGCAAGTACCCCGATCAAACAGATCAAACCAACTCGTGTCAAGAAGGACAAGAGCGGTCCAAAATCATGGCTGTTGCTTGTCAGCATGGGCTCCACATAGACATCGACCAAGGACTGAATCGAAGCTGTTACATTGACCGTCGCAAGAGACGATAGAATGATTAAGATAAAGGAAACAATCAAGGATACCTTGTAGTTTTTCCAAAGGAAGTCGAGCAGGCGAAGGATAGAGCCTAGATTTGCTTTTTTCTTAGTTTTCATCTGCTTCTCCTTTCCCTTGTGTTTGCATTTCATATACTTCTTGGTAGATGGCATTGGTCGCAAGCAATTCCTCGTGACGACCGATCGCATCGATTTGACCATCATTCATCACGATAATACGATCTGCATCTTGAATAGAGGAAATCCGTTGACCAATGATGATTTTGGTGGTCTCTTTCAAGCTGGTTGCCAATCCTTGACGGATCAAACTATCCGTCTTGGTATCGACCGCTGAAGTCGAATCATCCAAGATCAAGATCTTGGGATTCATGAGAAGGGCACGCGCGATACAAAGACGCTGGCGCTGACCACCTGAGACATTGGATCCCCCACGCTCAATCATGGTGTCATAACCCTCTTTGAAATCTTGAATAAATTCATCGGCTTGGGCGATCTTACAAGCTGCGATGATCTCTTCATCCGTCGCATCCTTATTTCCCCAGCGCATATTTTCTTTAATCGTACCAGAGAACAGGACATTGGTCTGAAGAACCATGGCCACTTGCTTACGAAGGGAATCAAGATCGTATTCTTTGACATCGTGGCCTGCTACTGTCACCCGACCAGACTCAACATCATAGAGACGAGGAATCAACTGAACCAAGCTTGATTTCCCTGATCCTGTTCCTCCCAAGATACCAATAACTTCCCCTGAACGAATGGAAAGATTAATCCCTTGTAAGACATGGGTCTTGTCGCCATTTTCATCGGTATAAGCAAAGGTCACATCCTCAAAGTTGATGGATCCATCAGCGACTTCTTTGATCCCATTTTCTGGAGAGTCAATCGTCGTTTTGGTCGTTAAGACTTCATTGATCCGCTCGACAGAAGCCATGGAAATCGACAACATGACAAAGATCATCATAAACATCATGAGCGACATGAGAATGGTCATGGTGTAACTAAACATAGAGGTCAAATTCCCAGTAGAGAGTTGACCACCAACGATCAGATGTGCTCCAATCCAAGAAATCAAAAGGAAAGAAGCATACATGGAAAGCATCATAGCTGGGCTACTCAAGACAACGACACGGATAGCCTTCATAAACATGTTATAAATCAAACGCGAAGCCTTCTTGAATTTAACCGTTTCATCTGCTTCCTTAACGTAGGACTTCACCACCCGCATATTGGTGATGTTTTCTTGAATGCTGTTGTTGAGATTGTCATAAGCTTCAAATACTTCTGTGAAGAGCGGATACACAATCTTCATGATGATGCTTAAGACAGCTGCTAAAAAGATGGTCACATAGACAAAGATCATGGCCATTTCCGCATTGATCATGAAACAAGCCACAATGGCAAAGATCAAATTAAGCGGTGCCCGAACACAGATCCGAATGACCATTTGATAGGCATTTTGCACATTGGTCACATCCGTCATCATCCGAGTGACTAACCCACCTGATGAGAACTGATCAATATTCTCAAATGAGAAGGTTTGAACCTTTTTGAAAATGGCCCGACGAAGGTTTTTGGCAAAACCAGCCGATGCATAGGCGCCATAACGGGCAGACTGCATCCCACAAAAGAGGGAGAGAAAGGCACAGACCAGCATGAGCCCACCGTAAAACAAAATATTGTTCATGTTTCTTTGTTGAACACCCTGGTCCAAAAGACTCGCCATGACAAAGGGAATCGAAATCTCAAACATGACTTCAAAAACCATGAACAAGGAAGCCAAAATCGAGGGCTTCTTGAATTCTTTGATCTCGGAAATTAAGGATCGAATCATTATTACCTCCAATGTTATTCATACTTTTTCCTGCGGTAGAAGCAAAGCTTCTTTCCATCGAAAATAGGTCAAAACACACAAAATTCCCTGAGGGAAAGACCCTAGGGATTACGCATTTTTTATAGTCTTCATTGTAACCTAAATTACAAAAAAATGCAAGATTTTTAGACAGTGTCATTTTTTCTGTTTATTCAGTGCAAAAGAGGCTGGGACAAAAGTCCTAGCCTCTCAATTGTCTTTGGATTGTCGAGCA
>CABKMC010000007.1 GCA_902373455.1 uncultured Streptococcus sp. | reverse complement strand
CCAATGGATGCTGCTTTGGAGGGACGCAATCGTCAAAATCCCTTGAGATCAGATTGGGAAGAGGTCAAAGATGAGGTAATGCTCCAGGCTCTTCGGATGAAATTTAGCCAAAATCCAGAAATCGTAAGGGAATTGCTGGCGACAGGAGATGCCAACATCATCGAACATACGCGAAACGACGCCTACTGGGCTGATGGGGGAGATGGCACTGGGAAGAACAAACTAGGCCTTCTCTTAATGCAAGTGCGGGAAGAGTTGAAAAACTCTATCCTGTAAGATCTCTCCTCTAGCTATTCCATTTAACAGTCTGGGTTTGGTATAACAGTCAACTAGATAGTTACAATGATCAACAGGAGATATTCCTGAATGTGTAATGAAAGATATTAGTACAAAGAGCGGAGAGCATACATGGAACATAGTAAATTAGAATGGGAAGATGTTATCCAGTTTGAAGAAGTAGAAGGATACGGGAAGTCAATCTGGAAAAATGAGGACAAATATTATTTAGTTTTAGAAGAGGGAACTGTGGCTTCTTGGTTAGCAGTCTATGATTTACCCCAAGAATTATTCTCTCTATTAGATAGTGGAGAGAGATCACTACTCGAAATATCTTGGAAGATTAAGCACGATTCTTGGCCACCATCGGAAGAAGAAAAGAACGAAATTAGAAAAAATAGAGCTAGAAAAAAACCAATTGTGCTGATTTCTAACCGTAAAAATCAGTTGCTTTTTAGTAACAAAGAACTTGAAATACTTATTCCCAAAGCGGAACAACAATGGATAGAATCAATGGGTAAACTTCCAGATGATTATGTATCACCACTTAAGTAAGGATGGTATAAAATGAAACCAACAAACCTAGAATGGGAAGATGTTATCCAGTTTGAAGAAGTAAAAGGATATGGGAAATCCATCTGGAAAAATGAGGATAAATATTATTTAGTTTCAGAAGAGGGAACTGTGGCTTCTTGGTTAGCAGTCTATGATTTACCCCAAGAATTATTCTCTCTATTAGATAGTGGAGAGAGATCACTACTCGAAATATCTTGGAAGATTAAGCACGATTCTTGGCCACCGACGGAAGAAGAAAAGAAGGCTAGTGAGAAACAATTTGTATTAAAAGGCTTAACTCCTTTAATAGCTAATCCTAAGAGTTGGGAATTATTTACTCAGGAAGAGCTTGAGACATTAATTCCACTTGCTGAACAAAAATGGATTGACTGGAGAGACAAACTTCCAGACGATTATGTATCACCATTGAAATAGACAAAAAGAAAATAGTATGACAACAGAAATTCAACAATACAAAAATTGTACGGTATTAAAAAACAATAATGATTATCAAATTCTGTGGAGTAGAGGGAAAGAAGTGCTTAATTTTCCCATTAGCCAGGAATTAGCAGAAAGTGTTTCAAAATCAGAAAAAGATTCTTTAGAAGTAATGTTTTATTGTGAACATCATCGTTGGCCAAAGAAAGATGAGTTAGTAGATTATAATCAATCGGATACGATTGTACATAGAGGTAATGGATTTATTGTATATGAGACAGACGGCTATTACGAAATTAGCTTCTTTAAAGAAATTGGCGGAGCCATGGGTCCCGAAGTTCGCTATCCTATTACTAAAGAACTAATGGAAAAGGCATTTCAATCATCTAGAGGAGCATATGAAGTGATGATTTATGCAGAAACAGGGAACTGGCCCTTAAGTAAGCAAGATGATATTGATAGAAACTATATACGTAATCATCCTGAAACTATGCTACCAAATATAGAAGTTCAACGTGAGTTGTTTGATGTTGAAGAGTTTAAAGCTCTTGTAAAAAAAGCTATTGTTTCAGAACTAGAACCTAGCGAACTTGACGCTATTGGTATAGTTGATAATCATTTAGAGCTTCTTCTGGTGGATTCAGTCGGCTGGCAGGAAGAGATAGAAGCAGTCCATCTGGAAATTCTGCAAGAAAAACTAAATAACTATATCGACTTCCTAGAAAGCAAGCAATATGTGGATAGATATGGCGATAGCTTTGATAAAAAAGTCATTCATATCACCTTCCAATGTTCTCCATCGGATAATGCACTATCCTTTCTCACCGCTGTTCAGAAGGTATTGCAACCAACAGATATGAGCTTGAAGGTAGAATTACCGGAGTAAAGAACAACTAAGAAGAATAAAATTAATCAATTTATGAGTGATAAATAATATTAAAGCGAAGGTCAGAAAAAAAATAAGATGGCTAAAAAGTAAACCAAAATTTTCTAAAAGCCTATTAGAATAGGATTTCTAAGCATATCTTATATTTCGGCAGGGGACAGAGATAGAAAAGAAAACACTGATAGTTGAACTGTACCCCAAAAGTTAGATTTTTTCTGTCTAACTTTTGGGGAGTAGTTCACTTATGACAGAGTGTTGACGTTTTAGAGCGTGTTGTTTCGAATGGTCCCAAAACTATTTTTTGTATGATATAACATAATATTTTAAAAATGAAAGGGCTTTCTATGGAAAATGATGTGTTTTTTGATTATTTTTTAAAATCACTTAGGTTTCATTTGGGTGATAGGTGTAAGGATATTGGATTTATAGAGTTTTTTAAAGATGAAAATAATTGTTTTATTACTATAGAGGATTATGTTTTGGAATCATTTGTAATATTGTCAAATATTTTGAGTACGGATAGGATTGTGTTTTCTTGTGGAATTATTTATAGTAAGGGGGTAGTTACTGGAGTAGAAGTATGTATAAATGTATTAGAGTTAGAAAGATTAAATAATTTGTACAAGATATAGTTTTGGAGAATATTAAAAGAATAAGGGAAACTGTCTATGTAGGATGTGTGGAGTTGATAGTATCAATGTTTCCTAGTTTTAGAGCTGTGTTCTTTCGAATGATCCAAAAACAAGAAAAACAAAAAATGATGGTCTAGGAGCTCGATATATTGAGCTTCTTTTTCTTTAGAAATTCAAATAATAATTTTACAGACTTTTATGCCCCCTCCGCTTTTTCTTTGACTCTCCTTTCTTATTTTTCTAAAATAGTAGGTGTGTGAAGGGAGATTGATATGAGAAAAGGTTTTGTAATTGTGCTTTCTGCTTTGGTCTTGGCTTCGTGTGGTCGTCCTCAGAGGACGGTGTCGCCAAAGAGTTCGGATACCAAGCAGATCAGCACTTCAGAAAAGAAACAGTCTGGTATGGATTTGAAAGCCATTAAGGCTAAGGACTACTCGAGTATCAAGGGGACTTGGATCGATGGTCGTGGTAATGAGCTGGTCTTTGATGACAAGGGCTTGGTCAGCGAGGATGTTGAGCTTGATGCATCGAGCTTTAAGCAGAAGGACCAGATCGCTGAGATGACGGTTAGTGCCAAGTCGGGTGTTGGAGGCTATGGTCTCTTGCTCCTTCCAAAAGGTCAGAAAGCGGGCAAAGACGATGCTTCGGATAAGTCCAAGGATCGGATCTGGGCTGGTCAGTCACCGGCTTATGGCGATGATGACAATTTCTACTATCGCAAGAAAGAGCAACCGAAAGATCGGGAGCAAGCAGATACAGACGATAGCAGTAGTACGACAAAGACCAGTAAGGCCAAGAAGTGGAATACTCGATCGGATAGCGAGGTTAAATCTTCGAAGAAGGCGGATCGGAATGATTATCCAGCCTACACCGATGCTCAGGTCGAAGCTGCGCGTGTCTGGGCTTATGTGATCAAGAACGTGCCATCAGAATTAAATATTTCAAATAGTGCAGCTGGAACAAAGATTTATAATGGTGGCTTGGGTGTCGATTATCCAAAAGATGTGCGCCATCTATTTGGTTCTTATTCAGCTGAAGGAAATATCACTTACGCATCCAACGGTGATGGGACGGTGACGATCTATCCTGTACCGAGCCACTGGCAACAGTCTGCGGATGAACTCAATAGTGAGGAGTTTATGACGCAATTTACCCAAGGGATCTTGGACCATGCTGAAACGGTGACATTGCCAGATGGGGATCCAGACATGATTCGCCAGATTCTTGCAGTACTGAAGTAAGAGCTAGATTTGAGAGCTCAGTTTATTGTTTTTTTAAGCTGATCCTGTTACAATGATACTACACGGAAAAGACTGGTCTTCCAGCCTTTTTCATTTCACTATAGAAAGGTCTTTTATGAAACGCAAATCGATTTTGTTTCTCTATTTACTCTTGCTAGCGATTGGGCTGGCCTATGAGACCCAGTCACTGACGGAAGGCTGGATGTCTGGAAGCCAGTACGGGATTGTGGGTCTTTCAACCCTGATCCTCCTGGTCTATGCGATTCCTGCTGTCTGGGCCCTCTTTCATTTCGCCAAGAAGTGGAAGTTGTCTTGGGTACCGGTGCTCTTTTCTCTACTAGGTGGGGGCTTTGTTGCTGGTTGGTTATCTAGCTTTGCCAATACCTATTTCCATGACATGATTCAAGCCATCGCTCCAAATAGCGAATTTTGGAACCAGTACGAGAGTGCCATCGCTGCGCCCCTCTTTGAGGAACCCTTTAAGTTGATTCCCATCTTCTTTGTTCTCTATTTGTTCAGTGTCCGTCGGATCAAGTCGATCTTCCTCTTAGCTATTGCGTCTGGGCTTGGCTTCCAGATCGTGGAGGACTTTGCCTATATCCGTCAGGATCTGCCAGATGGCTTTTCTTACACGGTGTCAGGGATTCTCGGTCGTGTAGCCAATGCGCCCATGTCTCACTGGGTCTACACAGGCCTTGTCATGCTCGGTTTCTACTTGATTGTCCAAGCTAGCAGAGGACGCAAGGATCTAGCTCTAGCAGGCTGGGGCTATTTAGTAGCTGGGTTTGGACTCCATTTTGTTGGAAATTCACCCTTCTCACAAATCGTGACCGAGCTGCCGATTGCGATTCCAGTCTTGAATGCTACTGGTCTCTTCCTGATCTACCTAGCTTATCAAACTGTCGAGCGATTAGAACAAGGAAAATAAACCGAAAAAATGCGTATGTTTGCACACATACGCATTTTTGTTATTTTGGATACATTGTTTTTCTACTTTTGTATAAACTGGGTGATACGATAGCTGTAAACGTAATTCTATTTTGGAAGAAATATTTGAGACTTTCCGCCGTGAGAAAAGTGCTTGAAACATTGTTCTTTCAAGCACTCGGGAGTTTTGAAACGTTAGATTCAAAACTAAGTCATGGAACTTCTTCGAAGTTCGCTGACGTCCGTACTCACCTATGGAAAGTCTCTAAGAGTATATGATCTTAAAATAGATTTATTTACCAAGACAGAACTGGCTGAAGAGTTGGGTAATAAGCTCATCTGGTGCAGCGTCTCCTGTGATTTCTCCGAGGATTTCCCAGGTGCGGGTGAGGTCGACTTGAAGCAGGTCAACCGGCATACCTAGAGCCAAGCCTTCGTTGACAGCTTGCAGGGCTTCAACAGCTTTCTCGATCAGAGAGATGTGACGGGCATTTGAGAGATAAGTCGCGTCTTGCTCGACTAAGCCAGCATTTTCGAAGAAGAGGGCGTTGATCCGGTCTTCGATTTGGTCAATGTTTTGATTTTTAAGGACAGAGATCTTGATGTGATCTGCAGGGATCTCATCCAACTCGATTTGTTGCGGGAGATCGACCTTGTTGAGGAGAATGATGCGGTTGCTATCTTGAGAGATCTCAAGGAGCTGGCGATCTTGATCGGTCAAGGGCTCGCTAGCATTGAGGACCAGGAGGACCAGATCAGCTTCCTTGAGGGCTTTTTTCGAACGTTCGACACCGATTTGCTCAACGATGTCTTCGGTTTCCCGGATCCCAGCCGTATCGACCAGTTTGAGGGGAACCCCGTTAATGTTGACGTATTCTTCGATGACGTCCCGAGTGGTTCCTTCGATATCGGTCACAATGGCTTTTTCTTCGCGCAGAAGGTTGTTCAGAAGACTAGACTTGCCGACGTTTGGCCGGCCGATGATAGCAGTAGAGATCCCTTCACGCAAGATCTTTCCACGGCGAGCTGTCTTCAGCAAATTGGTCAAGAGGGCTTCAAACTCGGTGGTCTTTTCACGAATGATCTCGGTGGTAGCTTCCTCGACATCATCGTACTCAGGATAGTCGATGTTGACTTCGACTTGAGCGAGAGTATTGAGGATCTCTTGACGGGTATTGTTAATCAGATCAGATAGGGATCCGTCCAACTGTTTGACGGCAATATTCATAGCCTTATCGGTCTTGGCCCGGATAATATCCATGACCGCCTCAGCCTGGGTCAAATCGACCCGGCCGTTGAGGAAGGCCCGCTTGGTAAATTCACCAGGTTCTGCTAAACGAGCTCCCTCACGGATGACCAATTGTAGGATTTCGTTGGTCACAGCAATCCCGCCGTGGGTATTGATCTCGATGATGTCCTCACGAGTGAAGGTCTTAGGCGAGCGCATGGCTCCGACCATGACTTCATCGAGGATCTCATTCTTATCTGGATCCACGATGTGGCCGTAGTTGAGCGTGTGGCTAGCCACTTTGCTTAAATCTTTTCCTTTGAAGATCTTTTGCGCAATGGCAAAGCTGTCGGTTCCGCTCAAGCGGACGATCCCGATCGCCCCCTCACCGAGAGGAGTCGAGATGGCAGCGATGGTATCAAATTCTTTAGTAATCATGTCAATTCTCTTTTCCTGTAGATTCATCTCTATTCTATCGTAAAGTCCGCAGACGGGCAAGGTTTTGCTTTTAGAACTAAAAGTTGGAAAGGTTTTCAATTAACTAGTGAAATCTCTTACAGAATATGCTATACTGTAAGAGAATATAAAAGGAGGTCTATGATGGTAAACCTAAAAGAACAGGTAGGAATTAAAGCGGCTGAGTTTGTTACTGACGGCATGATTGTCGGTCTCGGTACAGGGTCAACTGCTTATTATTTTGTGGCTGAATTGGGTCGTCGCATCAAAGAAGAAGGCTTGAAAATCACAGCTGTCACGACGTCAAGTGTGACCTATGATCAGGCTGAAAGTTTAGGCATCCCGCTCAAGGCCATCGACGATGTCGAAGTGGTCGATGTGACAGTAGATGGCGCAGATGAAGTGGATCCTCAATTAAACGGGATCAAAGGTGGCGGCGGGGCTCTCCTCATGGAAAAGATCGTCGCAACCAATTCTAAAGACTGCATTTGGATCGTGGATGAATCCAAACAAGTCGCAACCCTTGGGGCTTTCAAACTTCCAGTGGAAGTAGTGCAATACGGGGCTGAAAATCTCTTCCGTCATTTTGAGCAAAAAGGCTACCAACCTGCATTCCGTCTTGCGGAAGATCAACGCTTTGTCACTGACCAAGGCAACTTTATCATCGACTTGGATCTCAAGGTGATCAAGGATACGGAAGCTTTGGCTAATGAACTAGATCACACCGTAGGCGTTGTAGAGCACGGTTTGTTCTTGAATATGATTTCAAAAGTGATTGTAGGGACACCAGATGGTCCTGTCATCATCGAAAAATAGGTTTCTCTAAAGAGGAGCCGGATCAAACAACGGCTCTCTTCTTATAGGGATATGGTATAATATAGCTAGTTTAATAAAGGAAAGAGGCAGGATATGTCAAAATTTAAACGCATGCACTTAGTTGTGCTGGATTCAGTTGGGATCGGTGCTGCACCAGATGCCAATAACTTTGTCAATGCCGGTGTACCTGACGGCGCATCTGACACACTTGGACACATCTCAAAAGCAGTTGGGTTGAATGTGCCAAACATGGCGAAAATCGGTCTTGGAAATATTCCGCGTGAACAAGCCTTGAAGACTGTTCCAGCTGAGAGCAATCCAACTGGTTACGCTACGAAGTTAGAAGAAGTCTCTCTTGGAAAAGACACCATGACTGGTCACTGGGAAATCATGGGTCTTAATATTACAGAACCCTTTGATACCTTCTGGAATGGTTTCCCTGAAGAAATTTTGACTAAAATCGAAGAATTCTCAGGTCGTAAGGTCATCCGTGAAGCCAACAAACCTTATTCTGGTACAGCGGTGATCGATGACTTTGGACCACGCCAAATGGAAACAGGTGAGTTGATCATCTATACATCAGCAGACCCTGTGCTTCAAATCGCAGCTCACGAAGACATCATTCCTTTGGATGAGTTGTACCGTATCTGCGAATACGCTCGTTCGATCACGTTGGAACGTCCGGCTCTTCTTGGTCGGATCATTGCTCGTCCTTATGTTGGAGAACCAGGAAACTTCACACGTACGGCCAACCGTCGTGACTTGGCTGTATCACCATTTGCGCCAACTGTTTTGGACAAGTTGAACGAAGCAGGCATCAATACCTATGCAGTTGGTAAGATTAACGATATCTTCAACGGTGCTGGTATCAACCACGATATGGGCCACAACAAATCAAATAGCCACGGTATGGATACCTTGATTAAGACCATGGGACTTCCTGAGTTCCAAGAAGGCTTCTCATTTACCAACTTGGTAGACTTTGATGCTCTTTACGGACACCGTCGCAATGCGCACGGCTACCGTGATTGCTTGCATGAGTTCGATGAGCGCTTTCCAGAAATCATCGCAGCCATGCGTGAAGATGACCTCTTGATGATTACGGCTGACCATGGTAACGACCCAACCTACGCTGGTACTGACCATACGCGTGAATACATCCCATTCTTGGCTTATAGCCCATCTTTCAAAGGCAATGGCGTGATTCCGGTTGGCCACTTTGCGGATATCTCAGCTACTGTGGCGGAAAACTTTGGTGTTGAGAAAGCCATGATCGGAGAAAGCTTCTTAGATAAATTAGTCTAAGATGATGCGCTTTGCTCTCCTCGTAAGAGGAATCAATGTTGGCGGGAAAAACAAGGTCGTGATGGCAGAGCTTCGAGAGGAGCTCCAAACGATCGAGCTGGATGGGGTAGAGACCTACATCAATAGTGGCAATATCTTCTTTGAATCTGCTGGTTCTAAAGCAGAATTGGTGGATTTGCTGGGACATTTCTTTTGTGATCACTATCCCTTTATCCAGTCTTTTTCTCTCTTTTCAGCTGAGGACTATGCGCAAGATCTCGCTGCTTTACCAGCCTGGTGGCAGGAGGATCTGGCCCGCAAGGATGTTCTCTTTTACACAGAAGGCCTCAATCAGGATGCTATCTGGGAGCTGGTCTCCTCTTTTTCGCTCGGTGATGAAATCATCCATCGTGGGAATCTAGGGATTTACTGGGGCAAATACTCAGAAGAGACCTACACAAAGACCGCTTACCACAGACAAGTCCTCAAGATGCCGGATTACCGCCTGTTGACCATTCGCAATGCCAATACATTTGACAAAATTGGCCAATTTTTAAGGAAATCATAAAGGAGATATGCAATGACATTATTAGCAAAAATCAATGAAACAGCTGCTTTTTTGAAAGGCAAAGGAATGGAAGCACCTGAGTTTGGCTTGATCCTTGGATCAGGTCTTGGAGAACTGGCTGAAGAAATCGAAAATGCCGTCGTAGTAGACTACTCTGAAATTCCAAACTGGGGTCGTTCAACGGTTGTCGGCCATGCTGGTAAATTGGTCTACGGTGATCTTGCTGGACGTAAAGTCTTGGCCCTTCAAGGTCGTTTCCACTTCTACGAAGGAAACCCACTAGAAGTGGTGACTTTCCCAGTTCGTGTCATGAAAGTATTGGGCTGTGAAGGGGTTCTTGTCACCAACGCTGCCGGTGGTATTGGCTTTGGTCCTGGTACTTTGATGGCTATCACTGACCACATCAATATGACAGGTCAAAACCCATTGATCGGTGAAAACTTGGATGACTTTGGTCCACGTTTCCCAGATATGTCTAAAGCTTACACACCTGAATACCGTGAGACAGCTCATCAAGTAGCAGACAAATTGGGTATCAAATTGGATGATGGGGTTTATATCGGTGTGACTGGTCCAACTTATGAAACTCCAGCTGAAATCCGTGCGTATAAGACACTTGGCGCAGATGCTGTCGGAATGTCAACCGTTCCTGAAGTCATCATTGCAGCGCATTCTGGCTTGAAGGTTCTTGGTATTTCATGTATTACCAACTTTGCGGCTGGTTTCCAAGAAGAGCTCAACCACGAAGAAGTAGTAGAAGTGACAGAGCGCATCAAAGGCGACTTCAAAGGATTGCTGAAAGCGATTCTTGCTGAACTCTAATCCAATGAAAGTACGACTCCAAAGGCTGCCCTACGGACTGAGGTTGCTTCTAGCCACCTTATCATTAGGGATCGGGACAGGTCTGGTCGGAATTGCCTGCCATTATCTACTAGAAGGGGTGCAAGAGCTGGCTTTTGGCCAAGCTAGTTCCAATTTGCTCCAGCAATTCCAAGAAGCTGGAGGGTTACGTAGATTTCTGGTTTTGTGTGTGACTGGGTGCTTGGCAGCTGGCTTCTGGTATGTCCTGCAAAGGCGTTATCAGATCCTGTCTATTCGCCAGCAAATTGACTTAGCTGGAGACAGGGAACCAGCGCTCTTCGCACACCTCCTTCATTCAGGGATGCAGGTGGCAATTGTTGGAGCAGGCGCATCGGTCGGAAAAGAAGGAGCCCCACGTGAGGTCGGGGCTCTTCTAGCTGGTCGCTTGGCGAAGGGATTCTCACTAGCCCTCAAAGAGCGAAAAGTCTTGATCGCCTGTGGTGCTGGAGCTGGTTTGGCTGCCGTCTATCAGGTTCCCTTTGCCAGTAGCTTGTTCGTCTTTGAGACCTTAGGGCTCGCCTTCAGTTGGCAGAACTTTCTACTGGTTTTGACCAGTACTTATCTGGCAACCTGGGTCGCTCAGTCCATCGTTGGTCAGGAGGCTGTTTATCACCTGTCCGCAGTCTCATGGTCGGCTAGCGGCTTCTTACAGGCTATTGTGATTGCTTTCTTGGTCACTCCCTTGGCTCTGGTCTTTGCTTTCCTCGCCAAGCGGGCTAGTCAAAAACGGCGGAAGGATAGGACGATTCTTTGGGCTCTTCCTCTAGCCTTTCTAGTGCTGGGGAGCCTAGTAGCCTTTTTCCCTATCTTTATGGGAAATGGCCAGGTACTAGCGCAAGCCCTCTTGTCTAGCCAGTCGATTCCTTATCTTCCACTGACTCTTGTAGTGAAGGGGCTTCTGGTTTATCTCCTCTTGCGCAATGGTGCTTATGGGGGAACCTTGACACCATCATTTGCCCTTGGGATTGGCTCTGGCTATCTAGTGACCTTGCTTTTGACAGTCATTGGGATTCATCTGGATCCAGCTATAGGGATGTTACTAGGAGCGACAGTCTTTTTAGGGACGACCCTAGAAGCTCCTTTGACAGCTATTGCCCTGAGCCTTGGATTTACAGGCCAAACTTGGAGTTTGACAATCCCGCTTGCACTTGCGGCTGGTTTGTCTTACGTGATTCAAAAGAAATGGGAGAAGAAATGATGAAGGTACATTTTGTACTGCATGAAACCTTTGAAGTGCCGGGCGCTTATCTAAAATGGGCGCAGGAGCGTGGCCATCAGGTGACCACGACCAAAGTCTATGAGAATGAAACGCTACCAGAGACAGTGGATGAGATCGACTTTTTGATCGTCATGGGGGGACCTCAATCACCGGATGAAAATCGGGAAGCTTTTCCATACTACGATCCTCAGGCAGAGATTGAGCTGATTCAAAAAGCCATCAAGGCTGATCGTTATATTGTTGGGGTCTGTCTTGGTGCCCAGCTACTGTCTGTCGCCTATGGAGCGAAGTATGAGCACAGTCCAGAACGTGAGATTGGGGTTTATCCTGTGACTTTGACGCCTGAAGGACTCACAGATCCGCATGTCGGTGAGTTTGGAGAAACTCTTGAAACTGGTCACTGGCATGGTGATATGCCAGGATTGACAGAAGATGCTGTTGTTCTTGCGATCAGTCAAGGGTGTCCACGTCAGATGATTCGCTTCAGTCCGAAACACTATGCCTTCCAAGCTCACTTGGAATTTGATCCAGAAGCAGTTGATCTCTTGATTGCTGCTGACGGTGAAAGTGTTTTGGAAGAACAAAGTCAAAACCTGACCTTTGTTCAAAAACCTGAAGCCATTCGTGCTTACGATTATCGAGAAATGAATGCCAAACTTTTTGAGTTTTTGGATTCATTAACAAAATAAAAAATGAAAGGAAGGGCAGTTCGGGTTTGAAATTGAACCCGGGCTAGAGGCTGTGTAAAAAAGATAAATCCTCCTAGATGCGATGTATCTTTGTCGGATTTCCTATTTTTACTTTGACTCTTTAACGCCTATTCTAAAAAATAAAAAAGAAAGGTAGAGCATGTGTTCTGATTTGAACACGAGCGGAAAGCTCGGAAAATAGATAATCTGACTGAGAAATCAGGATTTCTCGTCAGATTCCTAATTTTCAGTCGCTTTCTGGTCGCTCTTTGTATCATAAACTATGTCTATCCATATTGCTGCTAAGCAAGGTGAAATTGCTGATAAAATTCTTCTTCCTGGGGATCCTCTTCGTGCGAAATTTATTGCTGAGAATTTCCTTGAAGACGCTGTTTGCTTCAACGAAGTCCGTAACATGTTTGGTTACACAGGTACCTACAAGGGTCACCGTGTATCTGTCATGGGTACTGGAATGGGGATGCCATCCATCTCTATCTATGCGCGTGAGTTGATCGTGGACTACGGTGTGAAGAAATTGATCCGTGTGGGTACAGCTGGTTCTTTGAATGGCGATGTCCACGTCCGTGAATTGGTCTTGGCGCAAGCTGCCGCAACCAACTCAAACATCATCCGTAACGACTGGCCACAATACGATTTCCCACAAATCGCTAGCTTTGATCTTTTAGACAAGGCTTACCACATTGCTAAAGACCTTGGCATGACGACTCATGTCGGCAATGTCTTGTCATCAGATGTCTTCTATTCAAACTATGGTGAAAAGAACATCGAACTTGGTAAGTGGGGTGTGAAAGCTGTAGAAATGGAAGCAGCAGCTCTTTACTATCTTGCTGCTCAACACCATGTTGATGCCCTTGCTATCATGACTATTTCAGACAGTTTGGTCAATCCTGATGAGGACACAACCGCTGAAGAACGTCAAAATACTTTCACAGACATGATGAAAGTTGGTCTTGAGACCTTGATTGCAGACTAATGACAAAATTCTTTCATGATGAATGGCTCTACGATCTCCAAAATTATCACTACAGCCGGGCTCTGCGCTCTATCAAGCAGCAGGAAGAAGTACCGGATTTGTTGGTGAGCTTACTGCAGTTAATGGCGGAGCGTCGAGAGCTTAATATCCAACCCGTCATGAATCAAAAGTTGAGAACCGAGTTGCTAGAAGCGACTGGTTTTCAGCTTTTTTGGCATGAGGATCCAGAAGATGAGCAGTTGGCCAACTACCTTTATGACTTAGAGGCGAAGTTGCGAAATGAGCAGATTATTGACTTTGTTCGTGCCGTTAGCCCAGCCATCTATCGGATCTTTATGCGATTGATTCAGTTGAAAATTCCTGACATAACAAACTATATTCATAACTCCAAAGAATCGAGTTATGACCGTTGGAAGTTTGAGAGCCTTCATGCGTCCGCCAACCCTATCCTGCAGCAATTCCACAGCGAAAGTGTGGTCAATTCGTCCAGTTTGACGGAGTTGATTGTGCAGTTGGACTTGCCAGATAGCGTCAAAGTTGCGGCCCAACAATTGCGGGAGTTAGAAAAATCAGTTCGCAACCCCTTGGCCCACTTGATCAAGCCCTTTGATGAAGAAGAGCTCCATCGGACGACAGGTTTCTCTTCTCAGGATTTTATGAAGAATTTGGTTGACCTTGCAAGCTACACAGGCATCCATTATGATCAAACTAACTTTTATTTTGATCAGGCCAATGCTGTGATGGAAGAGCTACTAAAGGAGAAGTAGATGGATAAGATTGCTCAACTACAGGAGATGATTGATCAGAGTCAACGGATCGTTTTTTTCGGTGGGGCAGGAGTTTCCACGGAGTCAAATATTCCTGATTTTCGAAGCTCAGACGGTGTCTATAGCGTTCAGGTAGGACGGCATTTGACAGCCGAGCAATTGGTCTCCCATACCATGTTTGCGCGTTATCCAGAGGAATTTTTCGACTTCTATAAGAAATACTTGCTCTATCCAGATGCCAAGCCCAATGCTGCCCATCGCTATCTCGCGTGGCTTGAAGAGACCGGTAAACTCAAGGCGGTGGTGACACAAAATATTGATAGTCTTCATGAAATGGCTGGTTCCAAAAAAGTTTTGAAGCTCCATGGCAGTGCCGACCGCAATTACTGTACGGGTTGCCAGCGATTTTATGATTTGGAGGCCTTTCTAGCTTTGGAAGGCCCGGTTCCACACTGTCTGGACTGTGGCAAGGTGGTTAAGCCTGATGTAACTCTTTATGAGGAACCTCTCGATATGGAGGTCTTTAGTCAAGCTGCCCAAGCCATCCAAGAGGCTGATCTCCTGATTATCGGTGGAACCTCTCTCGTGGTCTACCCAGCAGCTAGCTTGATCCAGTATTTCCAAGGGAAGAAGCTGGTTGTCATCAATAAAACCGGTATCCCACAAGACAGACAAGCAGACCTGGTTATCGAAGGAAAGATTGGCCAAGTATTTTCACAATTAAGACAATAAAAAATATCTGAGTGAACATGGATCACTCAGATATTTTTTTACTTATCAAACTTCACTTCCTCAAGCAAGTACTCGATGAATTTTTCTCCCATTTTTGAGAGGGCTGTTTTTTCATGTTTGATGTAGACCAGCTCGATCGGGTCTTCGATATCAAGGGGAATGGAGACGATGTTATTCCCGTTGAGATTGCTGTTGAGGATCCCGGTCGCAATGGTGTAGCCATCCAGACCAATCAAGAGATTAAAGAGGGTCGCCCGGTCACTGACGACGATGGATTTCTTATGATGCTCTTGAGAGAGGATCTCTTCTGAGAAGTAGAAGGAATTGTGGGTCCCTTGGTCATAGCTAAGGTATGGGAAATCTTCCAGATCAGACAAGTGAACAATCTCCTTCTTGGCAAGAGGATTGGTCTTGCTGACAAAGATATGAGGCTGGGCTGTAAAGAGGTGGGTAGCAACCAGGTGATTATCATCCAACATCTTAGAGAGGACATCTCGGTTGTAGCTATTCAAAAAGAGTACACCAACCTCGCTTCGGAAATTCTTGACGTCATCGATGATCTCCCAAGTCCGCGTCTCCCGTAGGAAAAGCTCGTATTTTTCCATGTCGCTTTTCTTAAGGAGAGAAACGAAGGCCTCAACCACGAAGGCGTAGTGCTGTGAAGAGACACTGAAAAGCTCACGAGAGCCTACAGGATTTTTATAGCGCTCGGACAAGAGGTCAATCTGCTCCACCACCTGGCGGGCATAAGAGAGGAACTCCATCCCATCGCGGGTCAAAGTGATCCCTTTAGGATTCCGTATAAAGATTTCAATTCCCATCTCGTTTTCCAAGTCCTTAACGGCATTGGAAAGGCTAGGTTGCGTGATGAAGAGTTGTTTTGCGGCTTCATTCATAGAGCCAGTTTCGACGATTTTGATAATGTATTGTAATTGTTGTATTCTCATGCTTTTATTTTAACATAAAAAAGCGCGTTTTTCCCGTAAAATGTGGTCTTTCAAGGACTGTATCATAGAATAAGACAGGCTGAGGTAGGTAATAGGAAGTAGGCTAGATCTAATAATTAAAAATAGAAAATTGGAAACAAAATCTCCATCTGGGGACTGATTTTGATGGAAAAATACAGTTTTGTCTTGCTTAAGATAAGATCTGATTGATAGAATGGTAAAAAATTGATTGAGTACTTGCTTGAGGAAGTGAAGAGGAGATCTTATGAAAAAACTCGTTTCCTGGTATAAGAAAAAAGATAAGGAGTTGGAAACGCATTTCACAGCCGGTCTGTTACAGATCAATTTTGTGACCAATGCTCTGATTCTATTAGCCTTTTACATCTATTTGGTCATTAGTCAGTCGATCTATGCTCTATCGGATCCATTTATCCAATTTAGTGTTTGGGAGATCATTACCTTTACCATGAAGATCTTGCCCTACGGTCTAACCGTAGCACTCTTTGTTCCCAATATTTTTGTCATTATCTATGGGATTGGGCGGTGGTCCAGCATCCAGTTCAAAGAAGCAGAGGAAGAAGCTCTCGAAGATCCGGATTTGTTTGAAGATAGGGTACCGAAGGAAGGAGAAGGGACAAGAGAAGATGACGCATCTCTTATGAAGGAAAAGCAAGAATCACCTAATCCTAATCCTGTCAAAAAGAAAAAGCAACAGCCTACAATTGTTCTTTGGTTTGGTCTCTTTGGTTGCTTTCTCGAAGCGATTTTCATTTACATCGTCAAGGAGATGACTTTTTACGAATGGAATGAGCCCTTGATCAATTCTCAGAAACATGCCTTGATCTGGTCTGGCGCCTATCCGACCTTCTTTACACTGGCAGCTCTTACTTTACTAGCCTTGATTATCTATTCCTACCGGGATGCGAATTCACTCTCGCCGTTAGCAAATGTCTTCTGCATCAGTGGCATTCTAGGAGGAGTGGTTCTTCTCTTAGTTTTCGATAATCAACTGCAGGTAGCAAGTTTTCACACCTTTTTCTTACTGATCTATTCCATCCATCTTTTATGGGTTCGCATCAGGGAGTGGCAGGAAGATCGAACAGAGATAAGCTATGAGAATCGTCTGCTTCAATGGCTCCATCGGCTCTTAAACAAGTCGCGTAACTGGCCTTGGCTAGCGGTCCTAATCGCTCTTCCAACCCTTGCTCTCGTCGTCCTTATTCTTATGCTCTTTGGGCAGCAACCGGATTCCATGATCAAGGCCTGGACCAATACAGCAGACTGGGCCTTCTCACAAAAGATCCCTCCTCAGAATCTCATCATTGATGAGCACTATCTTTGTACGGTTGCGGCTGGTGGCCATGAAAATGTTGTCAAGCCCCAGCGGATGGGCGTCCGCCACGGTCATCCAGTCGTCGTCAATCGCCAGCTCTGTATTGCCAATGCCTTTGAGCAGGTCTTAGAAGAAAAGACGCCACATTTCCATCGTTTCTTGCGTCGCAATTATGACCGCTATGGCTATCCCTTTGCCAAACATATCAAGAAGAAATGGGCTATGGACCTGATCTATTATCTGATGAAACCGTTGGAATGGCTCTTTTTACTTGTTCTTTATCTAGTTGATCGTAAGCCTGAAAATCGAATTGCCATGCAATACATCAAACCGATCCCAGAAGATTTTGACCCCAAGAAAGCTTCGTAAGCTACCGATTTCTACTTGACAAGCGAGAAGGAGCGCGATATAATGAGACAAATTTAACCTTTAAGAGGTCCAGAGAGGCCTGCAAGGAAAGACGGAATAAAGATCAGCGGACGGAGTCTAGCTGATCATTTGTGGGACCTTGCTTTTGCGAGGTCTTTTTTGCTGAAAGAAAGAAGAGGAAACCAATGGTCAGTGACAGTTGTAAAAAACGCTTTGGCAAAATCATGATGGAGGAGATGGAGCTCGTCGCTCAAGAAGAAATCGCACCCCGCATCTATTCTATGATCTTGAAGGGGGAAATGGTGGCGCAGATGCTGCCAGGTCAATTCCTTCATATCCGCGTCCCTGATGGGGCCAAGCTCCTTCGCCGTCCGATTTCAATTTCTGAGATTGATCCTGAGACACAGACGTGTCGCTTGATCTACCGCATCGAAGGTGGGGGGACAGCTATCTTTTCCCAATTGCCAATCGGTAGCAAACTCAGCGTCATGGGGCCACAGGGAAATGGCTTTGATCTTACCAATCTCGGCCAAGGTCAGAAAGCCTTGATCATCGGTGGCGGTATCGGTGTTCCTCCTTTGGTCCAAGTGGCCAAACAACTCCATGAGCAAGGGGTAGAAGTTGAAGTGGTTGTCGGCTTTGCGACCAAAGAAGCCGTCATTTTGGAAGAAGAGCTTTCTCAGGTTGCTCATGTCACTGTAACGACAGACGATGGGACTTATGGCACTAAAGGCTATGTCTCAACAATTGTTGATTCGATGGACCAGGAGTTTGACGCTATCTATTCTTGTGGAGCACCTGGCATGCTCAAATATGTCAATACCAAATTCCATGACCATCCTCGCGCCTATATTTCTATGGAATCGCGTATGGCTTGTGGGATGGGTGCTTGCTATGCCTGTGTAGTGCATCTGGAAAATGAAAGTCAGGCAGCTAATAAGCGCGTGTGTGAAGACGGACCGGTCTTTGAAACCGGTACGATTGTGATGTAGGAGGACCTTATGACAGCAAATCGACTAGCCGTATCCTTACCTGGTTTAGACTTGAAAAACCCGATTATTCCGGCATCTGGCTGTTTTGGCTTTGGTCAAGAATATGCCAAATACTATGACTTAGACCTGCTTGGATCCATCATGATCAAGGCGACAACTGCTGAGGCTCGCTTCGGAAATCCGACTCCACGAGTTGCTGAGACGCCTGCCGGCATGCTCAATGCTATTGGTCTCCAAAATCCAGGCGTAGACGTGGTCCTAGCAGAGAAACTCCCTTGGTTGGCTCAACATTATCCAGATCTACCGATTATTGCCAATGTAGCTGGCTTCTCCAATGAAGAGTATGCAACGGTATCAGGCAAGATCTCGAAAGCGCCAAATGTCAAAGCAATTGAGCTCAATATCTCTTGTCCAAACGTAGACCATGGGAACAACGGTCTTTTAATCGGGCAAGTTCCTGAATTGGCCTATGCGGCTGTGAAAGCAGCGGTAGAAGCATCCTCCGTCCCTGTCTATGTCAAATTAACACCAAGTGTAGCAGACATCACGCAGGTCGCAAAAGCAGTAGAAGATGCAGGGGCGACCGGCTTAACCATGATCAATACCTTGGTTGGGATGCGCTTTGACCTCAAGACTGGTAAGCCTATCATTGCTAATGGAACCGGAGGCATGTCGGGTCCAGCTGTTTTCCCAGTTGCTTTGAAACTCATCCGCCAGGTTGCCCAATCCACTAAACTTCCAATTATCGGAATGGGAGGTGTGGATTCAGCAGAAGCAACCATTGAAATGATGATTGCAGGAGCCTCTGCGATTGGAGTTGGAACCGCTAATTTCACCGATCCTTATGCTTGTCCAACCATCATCGAAGATCTGCCACAGGTCATGGATCGCTATGGTATTGACACCCTTGAGAACTTCCGAAAACATGTACGGGAAAATCTACTGTAAATCCTTGACTTTTCCCAAATATCGTACTACAATAAATAAAAACCTTTAAAGCAGTCCAGAGAGGCTCCTAAGGTCTAGACGGTGAATCATGGTAGTTGTTCCTACCTAATTTTCGTGTAACCTTGCCTCGTGCAAGGTTTTTTTGTAGACAAAATGATCAATCAAAAAAGGAGTAATCCATGCGTGAAGAACGTCCTATTATCGCCCTTGACTTCCCAGCTTTCGAGGATGTCAAAAACTTTTTAGAGCATTTTCCAGAAGACGAAAAATTATTTGTAAAAATCGGAATGGAATTTTTCTATGCAGTTGGTCCTGAAATTGTACATTACCTCAAAGGGCTTGGACACAGCATTTTCCTTGATTTAAAATTGCATGATATCCCAAATACAGTCAAATCAGCCATGTCCGTACTGGGGACTTTCGGAGTAGATATGGTGACAGTTCACGCAGCTGGTGGTGTAGAGATGATGCGCGAAGCCAAGGCAGCTCTTGGTGAAGGAGCTAAATTGGTAGCCGTGACCCAGTTGACTTCTACCAGTGAAGAAGACATGCGTGATTGCCAAAACATCCAAACAACGGTCCAAGAGTCTGTAGTTAATTATGCTCGCAAGGCCCAAGAAGCGGGCTTGGATGGCGTTGTCTGTTCAGCCCATGAAGTAGCCTTGATCAAGGATGCCACTTCATCAGACTTTGTCTGTGTCACACCAGGGATTCGTCCTGCTGGAGCTGAAATCGGCGACCAAAAACGGGTCATGACCCCACAAGAAGCTCATAAAATTGGATCTGACTATATTGTCGTTGGACGCCCAATCATCCAAGCAGAAAACCCATGGGACGCTTACCATGAAATTAAGAGACAGTGGAATAGTTAAGAACGTCTAAGAAGCTATGCTTCAAGACGTTCTACGGAAAGTCCGATGGGATCTTTCCTAAACTATTCACTAACTTAGTTGAAAAAAAATGATCGTTTCTTTCAACTAAGTGTCGGAATTTAAAAAGTCCTATGGGACCTTCCCTAACGCATTCACTAGATCACAGAAGAGAAAATGATCGTTTCTCTTCTGTGATCGTCGGAATAATCGAAGCCCGATAGGGTCTTCCCTAAACTATTCACTAACTTAGTTGAAAGAAAAATATCGTTTCTTTCAACTAAGTGTCGGAAATTAAAAAGTCCGATGGGACCTTCCCTAACGCGTTCACTAACCTGAATTGTTGTTGTTTAAATCAAAAAATGATTTAATTCGTATATGATTAAAATCGTAAAAAGGAGTCGTCATGTCATTAGCTAAAGATATTGCTAGCCATCTTTTGAAAATCGAAGCGGTTTATTTGAAACCAGAAGAACCTTTTACTTGGGCATCTGGGATCAAATCCCCAATTTATACAGATAACCGTGTAACCCTCGCATATCCTGAAACTCGTACCTTGATCGAAAATGGATTTGTAGATAAAATCAAGGAAGCTTTCCCTGAAGTAGAAGTGATTGCAGGAACTGCAACTGCAGGGATTCCTCACGGAGCCATTATTGCGGACAAGATGAACTTGCCATTTGCCTACATTCGTAGCAAACCAAAAGACCACGGTGCTGGAAACCAAATCGAAGGACGTGTACCAAAAGGTCAAAAGATGGTTGTAGTGGAAGATTTGATTTCTACTGGTGGGTCTGTCTTGGATGCTGTCGCAGCTGCCAAGCGTGAAGGAGCGGATGTTCTTGGTGTGGTTGCTATCTTCACCTACCAATTGGAGAAGGCAGATAAGAAATTTGCGGAAGCTGGCGTTCAACTTGAAACTTTGTCTAACTATACAGAATTGATCCACTTGGCGGAAGAACAAGGTTACATCACTTCTGAAGGTTTAGAGTTGTTACACCG
>CABKMC010000006.1 GCA_902373455.1 uncultured Streptococcus sp. | reverse complement strand
GCTTTCGCCATCCATCTTAGCCTGGGCATGAAGAAAAGCAGGATCCTGCTGTAGCTGAACAACTCCAGACTTTAAGTGAATCTCTGATGCCTTCTCATCACCCTTTCCTTTTTCAAGAGCCAATTGTACCAAAGCATAGGCCCGAAGTCGATCTTGACTCGTCTTTAAGATCCGTTTTTCCGCGACCTGACGGTGAAGATAAAACTGAAGCAAGAGACTGAAAATCGCTGCCATCAAAAGGGCGTAGAGCAAGACACCAGCCTTAACTTTTTTCATTTTGCATCGCTGGTACCACATGGTAGACATACTCCCTTTCTAGACCTTCTTCAAAATTCAAACGCAGATGAATCAACTCTCCCTCCTGCCAAATCTGACTAGAGTGAACACCTGAAATCATAGGCTGATAGCCCCTGCCCTTAGCATCTGTTTTTCGAATATCATCTCCTTTAGACTGGCCAATCGCAATTGGTTTTTGATCCTGAATCAAGTAGATATGGTTGTTCTCCACTTTTTCAAAATGACTCCGGTCCAATTCCACCTGCATTTGTTGCTGAAATAAGATCCATTCTTCCTGCTTTTGATGCGCTTGGTAGTCCAATTCAGCATGCAGGAGTTTGGTCAATCCTTGAAAAACCAACACACCCCCACTGAGCACTAAGAGAGCGACCAAGGCCTCGAGCAAGGTAAAGGCCTTAACCCTTCCTTTATTCCACATGCAGTACCACCTTTCCTTGATGATAGACCGTGAGTTGATCGGCATCTTTGTCAACATGAACCTGAATGCCATTAGCCTCCAGATGATTTTGCCCTGTCTGAAGCGCCATTTGAGCGACAGATAAGACCTCTACCTCATTGAAATCCGCTAGTCGCTCCTTGCGCGAACGACGGATCTCCCCTAATAATAGGGTCGTAATCATGGCAAATAAACTCAAAGCTACTAGGGATTCTATGAGAATACTAGCGGGAACGGATGCTCTTTTTAATTTTTCCATTTCCAAGCGAAAGCTGATAGGTCACCACTCCTCTCTGTGTCTGAAAGTGAACATTAGCCAGGGATGAATTGCCACCTGCTCGGTCTAAACGAATGGTTTTAGGATCTTGCAAAATGACAGAATTAGGAATTTCCACCGTCTGGTAAGGCGTTTGAATCTTCCTTGCACTCACTTCAACATCCAATTCCGTCTGCCTTGCCAGTGCTATCTTCTGGCTTTCTTGATAGAGGTGTTCAAACTCTGCAAAAAATACTTTTTCCTCCACCTGCTGAAAACTCGTCTTGATCGATCCCGATAAGCCTAGATAGATAAAGCTGACGATCATCAAAGTCAGAAGGGTCTCCACCAAGGTGAAGGCCTTAATCTGCAACCGCACGTGTTTCTCCACTATTTTTTGCATAATAAGCACGGTAGGATTCTGCTTGTTTGTTGGTAATATTTCCATCAGCAATCAGTTTGGCTAGAGTGGCTTGGTCATTGGTATGATTGAGCTCATACAATTCAGCCTGGCTTTCGACCACCTTGACAACGGCTGCATTGCCTGTCTCTTTCACAGAGTCTTTTTGCTTGGTCAAATTCGGCACAAAGAGCAATAGGAGTACACTGATGATCAATAAGACCACCAACATTTCAATAAGCGTAAAAGCTTTTACCTTATATGTTTTTAATTTTTTCATAAATGAACCTCCATATTTTGATAAATCGGCAGCAACATGGCTGCGTAAAGTAAGACAATCACAAGAGCCACAAAGACAAAGACCAAGGGTTGTATCACATTCATGGCCTTGTGGACCCGACGAAAGAAATCTTCCCATGTTTTTTCAGCGTAGATCTCTAGCTCACTTCCAAGCTTTGATTTGACCTCGCCATATTCAATCATGAGCGGCAATTCTTTTTTGAAAAAAGAATATCCCCCGACCGTCTCTGAAAAGGATTGACCGCGGTCTAAAGAAAGAGCTAAGTCTCTTCCAATCTCTTGGAAAAGCTGGGATTTTTGCTTCTGCATCATAGTAAAAATCTGAGACAGCTCCAATCCTTGTCCAATCAGATTGCCCCATTCTCTGGCATAATAGGCTGTCAAATAAGCTTGAATCATGCCTTTCCCGAAAGGAAGATGGGACAAGCTTCTAAAAACTTTGATCTTGCTAGATTTTCGATAATAGAGAAAGCTGAATAAGAAGAGGGCCACTATTCCCGCTACGAGTGCCAAAAAGAGTTGGGGAAAGGAACTGATCAACTGCGTACCAATATTTTGTGCATCCATTTGAGGGAGCAAATAATTGCGCAGGCCTAGCATAATCAAAACTAAAAACCCAAGTAAGATAAGAGGATAAGTGCTAACTTCGATCAACTTTTTCTTGACCTTGCGCATATTCTCCAGATAAGCACTAATTTTCTCCAAGCTCAATGCAAGATTTCCATGGAGCTCAGCGAGAGACAGCTGCGTCGTGACCGCATCTGAAAAACCGATCCCCGTCATCATCTCTGAAAAACTCCGCCCCCGAGAAAGGTCCTCTCGCATCTGCGAAACCAAACGACTCTCCACTAGGTGGGAACGCCCCAGAAAATCGACGATCTCAGACAGATGAAAACCACTCGAATAAAGATTCAAAAACAATTCAATGATTTGCTTTTGTTTAGTGGTAGATAATTTTTTCGGCTTGTGCCTGAGCCAGCTGGATATATCCCGATTGAGCCAAGAGATCCATTTGTTGGTTCCAGCGGCTGGCTGAGTGCTCTTGGTAGTTTTCCGTCGCAAAATCGACCACACCTCCTCCTGCAATTAATCGTTGGTAGCAAATACCTTGTAAAACAATCTTGAGCTCTTCCTCACTCACTCCAAGCTCTAAAAGCCTCTCATAAACACCTCGAACGCTCTTGGCATGAATAGTAGAGAAGACTGTGACCCCTGTCAAACTAGCTCGTACGACTGCACGAGCTGTTTCCTTATCTCGGATTTCCCCAATGATGAGAAGGTCCGGCCGATGACGTAAGGAGAGTTTGATCAGGTTATCATAGGTCATGCCGATCTGGTCGTTCAGCTGAAGCTGTAACATATTATCCTGCTTGATCTCGACAGGATCCTCAATAGACATGACTTGCTGGTCCGCAAAGCGCTCTTGCGCCAAAGCATGCATGAGAGTGGTCTTTCCCGAACCAACAGGGCCCGCAAAGAGATAGAGCCCACGACCAGCTAATTTCTTCTTCAACTCAGGTAGTTGATCAAACCAAAAACGCAATTCGCGTTCCTCATCATGCAAGAGCCGAATAACCAAGCTTTCATAGCCACGATAATCCCCCACCGTCGACAAGCGAATCGATACCAGCCCATCCTCCAGTGGGTAATCACACGACCCTAGCTGGCTCCGCCTTTTTTCTCCCACATTCATGCCTGCCACGAACTTAAAGTGGCTGATCATAGCTGTCATCTCCTCAAAAGGGAAGGATTGTACAAAGCGCCTCTCATCTCCAACCCTCATAAAAACCTGGTACTCCTCTCTCCGAGGAATAAAGTAGAGATCCTGGGCTTCTTCTTTTTTTCCCATACGGATCAATTTTTTTGCAATTTCTTGAACCATAGTTCCTCCTCTCACTTATACTATTCGAAAAAGAAGACAAAAAAAGAAGACTTTCTAGATAGCTCTAAAAAATCTTCTAAATATCTCTTATGACAGGGTTGTCCCCTTTTTTGAATCGAGTGTATATTGACAAGAACGATGTTTGCGACTTCCTTTTTCCTTTTCGTAACCTGGACGGAGCTTGCTTTTAGGGATCTTGTGGTCGTCTTCTAGCAGAACAATCGAGTGGAAAAACTGCACATCATCACTGCAGTCCTCACACCACTCTTGCTCGTTGGTATCCCAAAAGATCGTCATGAGATCACTCCGACTCTTATAACTTGGAAAGTGTGCATTCAACTCTAACCATTTCTGCTTGTAGTATTTCAAAGCCTGGTAATAGTCTTCAAACTTCTGACTACTGACGATATCTTCTTCCCAACCTTCTAAAAACCACCAGGGTTCACAGTCCCCATACATTTCAATCACTCGATACATAAACTCTTCCATCCTTTGTATCCTCTATTATATAGAAAATCCTTTGAGAATAAAAGTTTTCTGCTCAGAGCATAATTTTCAGGTAGTTTTCAGGTGATTTTTACAGTTATTTTTCAAAAATAGACTACTTGATTTCTCTTGGGTCCTTTTTTCGAGAATCAAAAAAGAGAGTCCCAACAAAATGACGAGCCATCCTGGGAACTCTCTCTTCTCAAGTATTTAGAACAATTCAAGTGCAATCATGGTTGTCATGGTTGCATCATAATAGTTGTTCAGAGGTAGATCTTGTGTGAAGATATACTTATTCTGTTGCACCAACTTCAGATAGCCTTTTTCGTGTTCAGAAGCATAGACTATCGGTGCTAAAAAACTTGCTGCCTGATGATTGTTCAAGGCTTTTCCTTTCAAGTCATAACCCGCGTACAGGTTTCTTTGACTCTTGAAAAAGTTTAACATCTTTTTCACCAATTTTTGACTGGTTGCATCCTTACTTTGAACAAGGTTATATGGAAGGCGACAAGCATTATACGAGTAGGCTCCATCATACTTGGATTCAATCGTCTTGGGATCCGCTACGCGCGTTCCTTGCTCATCTACCCAGATGAAATCAGGTAGTAAACCTGTTTTTGTTTGGGAGCTGATCGTTTGGAGTTGCTGCAACATCTTTTCTTTGATGTCTAACCACTTCGAATCTTTTGTCACTTCATAAAAGATCTGGAATTGCGCTGGCAGTGTATCAGACGTCCGCATCAAATGATAGAATTTCGAATCCTGATTGGCCCAATTTCCCACCGTTAACACACCGGTTTCTTCATTGTAGTTGTGTGCGAGAATATCTTCTAAAATCGCTTTGGCTTGAGCCTGGTAGTCTTTGGCTTGCTCTGGCCATTGCTGAGCAGCTTTTAGAAGAGCATAGGCAATATAGAGATCTCCATCTGTGGCGTTATGGTCCTCATCCTTTGCTTTTCCATTGCTGATGGTTTGTTTCCAAGACATCAATTGGGTACCTTCCAAGCGATGATTTAGATAATATTGATAGAGTCTGTCAAAGTCTGCTTGTTGGGCTTGTCCTTTTTTAGCAGCCGCAACAGTAATGAGCATTCCATAACTTTGCGCTTCAGATAAAACCACCGTTTGATTGCTATCATTGGTGGTTCGAACATAGGATTCTTTCCCTTTTGAAACAACAAAATGCTCATTCCACTGACGGTAAATTCGATTTCGCATCTCCACTTTACTTCTCGTTCTCGCTAAAAACAAGGTCAAACAGAAAATGCAAAGGATGACTAGAAACCATACATATCTCATCTTTTTCGTATTCATAATTTCTCCTATCCTGCGAATCGTTTTGTTTTAACCCATTTAGTTTCTTTCCGGTGCAATAGTTTATCCATCACAATCGAAGAGATGGCATCAATCGATACAATGATAAACAGTTGAGAATAGGTGAAGTAGGCAGCTAAGGCCAACCAAATTTGCTTGGTAGTTGCTTGACCAAATTGTGAGGCAAGAGCCACATTAATCTGAAGTAAGTAGAGCCCAATCATCAAGATCCAATTGAACAACATCAATTGCGCAATATAGATATTTTCTGAATCAAAGGCAAATGGAATTTGCACGCCTGGCACCACTGTATGGAGACACATGGCCAGAATATTGGCAAAAAAGATCAAGTCTGATAACACAATAGCTGCATTGAACCAGAAGAAGATACAGGAATAGTTGGTCACTTCTAACTTCACGCGCCAATTTCCCTTACCAAATAAATGCTTGAAGTTGGAAAGAACTACTTCATAATTCCCTTTGGCCCAACGTTTCCGCTGCATATAGTAACTCTTCAGAGTCTCTGGTTCTTGTTGGAAAGCTTCTGAATTATAGGCTAGAGCAATCAACTTCCCACTTTGCATAATCTTGAAGGAAATATCCGTATCCTCAGTCAAGGCACCGTTTTTCCATCCTCCAATACTCTTGACAAATTCGGTTTGAATAATGAAGTTGGTTCCTGGAATCCGTCCGATCTTAAAGAGGTGCCACATGCCCACATGGTGGACCCGTTGGGTGACGACAATTTCTTGGTTGATACAGCGGGTCAAGAAGTTTTGACCGGCATTCCGCGTTTTATTGCGACCAAAAGAAGCCACATGACGCTCTGGATCTTTGAGCACTTCTTTCACAAGGAAATAAAGAGCATTCTTTTCAGGCATGGCATCTGCATCATAGACACAGATATAGTCTCCGGTCGCCATGGCCAAAGCGTCATTTAACACACCGGCTTTTCCACCTGTCCCACTGCGATTGATGATGGTCAAATCACGTCCTGCATACTCTGGCAATGCTTTAACTGCCAAACACTCTTCATAAGTGCGATCGGAACAATTATCCGCAAACAGTAGTAATTCTACACGATCATGTGGGTAGTTCAAATCAAGGATCGCTTTGGCTGTCTGTGCAATAACCACATCCTCATTATGGGCAGGTACGACGATCGTCACTTTTGGATAATAAGGAAGCGGATCCGTATTGACACGAAAATCACTGTGTTTAAACCAAAAATGAACGGCTGAAAAGAGGATTACTAGGCCCCAGGCTAAGGACAGCCAAATCGAAATCAAGGCAATAATCATCACAATTTGACTAATCATGGTCCACCGCCTTAAAGTTTTTATTGACACGGCGGTAAATCACCGTATAAGCTACAAATAATACAATAAAGCACAAGGCAAAAAATACACTAATGCCTACAGCTATATTAAAAAATATATTTGTAAGAGACATGTTTTCCTCCTAATATTCCACAATAATATCTGTTTCAAGTTGACGTTTTAAGTAACGAATCATTTCTTTATAGCGATGGTATTTGGTGCGATTTGATTGATCTACTACAAGAAAGCCGGACTGAAATTGGATGGCTTGCACCCCATCTTCTCCTTGGAACACCAGTCCTTCCAACTGTGGTTTTAAGACCGTCATATAATCGCTCTTCAGATCCCGCTCGCTATCAGAAGATAAGATCAAGAAATTACCGTCTGATATATAATACAAGCTTTCATTTGGCTTCAGATGATGCGTTACCAAATAGTTGATTTGGTTCAAGGTCCGATTGTATTCTCTCGGTTGCAATTGGAAGAACAATTCCTCGTGCGACCAGTGAATGAGTAAGGCTTGAATCGTATCATTGGTTTCCCCACCATAAGAAGCGATGCGGTTGCGGTAATCTACGTAAGCTTCTGGCTCTTGATCCTTCACTTTTGCAATCTCTTTAAAGAGGTGGTAGCGAATTTGGGTCAAAATTCCAATCAAGATTGGAAAACTAAAGAGCAGAAGCAAGGCTTGATGAAATGGGATATAGACAACACCCGCCACCAAAAAGACAATCCCTAAGGCAAATGACAACAGGATGGTCCATGTCAACAACAAATCTGATAAAACAATAGCAGAAAATAATCCTAAAACAAAGAATAATCCTTCTTCAATCAGAATCTCTCTTGCAAAAAACAAGCAGTAAAGTAAAAGAAGTACTTCGAAAACAATCAAAATTAGCAACCATCTACTTAACTTTTCCGTTTTTTTCATTTATTCTTTCTCTCCCTCATGAAATTCTTCAGCAGCATCTCCCTGGCCAAAGTAATGTTTAATAGCTTGCACGATTCGCTCAGAAGCTCTTCCATCTCCATAAGGATTTCGGGCATTTGCCATTTCTAGATAAAGATGTCCGTTGGTTAAGAGCTCCGTCATCGTGGATTTGACGACGGCAGGATCCGTACCAACTAATTTCAAAGTCCCTGCTTTGACCCCTTCTGGGCGTTCTGTTGTATCACGCAATACCAATACCGGTTTCCCCAATGATGGTGCTTCTTCTTGTACCCCACCTGAATCCGACATGATAAAGTAACTTCTCGAAGCCAAGTTGTGGAAGTCAAGCACATCTAAAGGTGCAATGAGATGGATCCGATCATGATCTCCTAATAGATCGTTTGCCGCCTCTTGTACCGCTGGACTAAGATGCACTGGGTAAACCACTTCAATATTCGGTTCTTGATCCACCATTTCTCTCAGAGCTCCAAATACCGCTCTCATGGGAGCTCCTTGATTTTCTCTTCGATGCATAGTGACAAGGATGATTTTTTTAGCTGGATCTAATTGATCCAGTACTTCGTGATGATAGTTCTCTTGAACCGTGAGTTTCAGCGCATCAATAGCAGTATTTCCTGTCACCACAATAGAGGATTCCGGATGATTTTCTTTTAAGAGATTGGCCTTACTTTCGCCAGTCGGCGCAAAATACAGATCCGCTAGATCATCCGTCATTTGACGGTTCATCTCTTCTGGATACGGAGAATATTTATCAAAGGTTCTCAAACCAGCTTCGACGTGGCCAATGCGGACTTGATTGTAAAAGGCAACCAAACTCGCCGCAAAGGTAGTGGTCGTATCTCCATGAACGAGCACCATATCTGGCTTTTCTTTTTTGATAACTGGATCTAATTGATTCAGAATTTTAGAGGTAATGTCTAATAAGGTCTGGCTTTTCCCCATAATATCCAAATCGTAATCAGGTACGATGTTAAAGGTTTCTAAAACCTGGTCCAGCATTTGACGGTGCTGGGCAGTGACCACCGTAATGGTCTCAACGGTCTCCCTCTGCTTTTGCAACTCCAACACTAAAGGGGCCATTTTAATGGCCTCCGGTCGCGTCCCAAACACAACCATAATTTTCAATTTTCCCATAAACTTCCCCCGTCGACATACATGTAATTCGACATTTTTTTAATTTGTGTACATCTTTTTTCATTCTACCGCCAATGACTTTAAATGTCAAACCGATTTTTGGGTTTTATAAAGAAATTACTAATAGTTAGTCATTTTATTATTTTGGTGTTTAGAATACATATCCATATAATCACTAATTGTAAGTATTTACAGCACGACTTCTACCGGGCTAATATTTTTGGTAAAAAAATAATTCAATAATTATACAATTATTTTTCAAATAATAAATTTTTATAATTTTTTCAAAAAAAGCCGGAACATGTAGTTCCGACTAATTTTCTTATTCTTCTACGACTTCAGCTGTTTGAACTTCATCGACTGTTCCATCTGTTACTGGCACTTCTTCGATGATTTCAACTTCATTAATCGCTTGTGGTTCCAAGTTACGGTAACGAGCCATCCCTGTACCTGCAGGAATAATCTTACCAATGA
Organism: uncultured Streptococcus sp.; assembly: GCA_902373455.1. Classification (GTDB taxonomy): domain Bacteria; phylum Bacillota; class Bacilli; order Lactobacillales; family Streptococcaceae; genus Streptococcus. The sequence continues at coordinate 12,098 of CABKMC010000006.1, read as the reverse complement.
TAACATTTTCCTTAAGTCCAAGGAGATGGTCTTTCTTACCACGGATCGCTGCGTCAGTAAGAACACGAGTGGTTTCTTGGAAGGAAGCAGCTGACAAGAAACTGTTGGTTTCAAGAGAGGCTTTGGTGATTCCCATAAGGACTGGACGAGCAGTCGCAGGAACTCCACCAGAGATAAGGACATCCTTATTAGCATCTGTAAAGTCTGTAATGTCCATAAGCGTACCCATGAGAAGGTCTGTATCTCCTGGATCCATGACACGTACTTTACGGATCATTTGACGAACCATTACCTCGATGTGTTTGTCGCCGATTTCTACCCCTTGGCTACGGTATACTTTTTGTACTTCTGCAAGAAGGTAAGTTTCAACTGATAAGACATCACGTACGGCAAGGAGACGTTTTGGTTGGATAGACCCTTCTGTCAGAGCCGCACCACGAGAGACTTGATCTCCTACTTCGACTTTCATGCGGGCAGTGTAAGGGACAACGTATTCACCTTCACCAGTTGCTCCGCTAACAAAGACTTTCTTGGTCCGTGTAGAAGCATCTTCTTCGATCGCTGTGACTTCCCCTTTGACCTCAGTGATGACCGCTTCCCCTTTTGGATTGCGGGCTTCAAAGATTTCTTGGACACGAGGAAGACCTTGAGTGATATCGGTATTTGAGGCAACCCCACCCGTGTGGAAGGTACGCATGGTCAACTGTGTACCAGGTTCCCCGATAGATTGGGCAGCGATGGTTCCGACTGCTTCACCCACTTCAACCGCATCACCAGTCGCCAAGTTGATACCATAACAGTGACGGCAGACACCATGGCGGGTGTTACATGTAAAGACAGAGCGGATAGTGACTTCTTCCACACCAGCATTAACAATTTCACGTGCTAGGTCTTCTGAAATCAAGGTATCTGGACCAACGATGACTTCACCTGTTTCAGGATGTTTAACAGATTTCTTGGTATAACGACCTGTCAAGCGTTCTTCGAGTGGCTCGATCATTTCCTTACCATCAGTAATGGCACGGATCACAAGTCCACGGTCTGTTCCACAGTCATCTTCACGGATAATGACGTCTTGGGCCACGTCAACCAAACGACGAGTCAAGTAACCTGAGTCGGCTGTCTTAAGGGCCGTATCGGTCATCCCTTTACGGGCACCGTGAGTTGAGAAGAACATTTCGAGTACTGACAAACCTTCGCGGAAGTTTGAAAGGATTGGCAATTCCATGATCCGTCCGTTTGGAGCGGCCATCAAACCACGCATACCGGCAAGCTGCGAGAAGTTTGAGATGTTACCACGGGCTCCAGAGTCCATCATCATAACGATTGGGTTCTTCGGATCTTGGTTATCCACCAAGCGTTTTTCCAACTTCTCACGGGCTGCACGCCATTCAGCTGTAACGGCATTGTAGCGTTCATCATCTGTGATCAAACCACGACGGAATTGTTTGGTGATTTGTTCCACACGTTTGTGAGATTCTTCAATGATTTCTGCCTTGTCTTCAACGACCGGAATATCGGCAATCCCCACTGTCAAACCAGCAAGGGTTGAATGATGGTAACCTAAGTCTTTCAAACGGTCCAAGAAAGCAGACGTTTCAGTTGTACGGAAACGTTTGAAGATTTCGGCGATGATATTTCCAAGATTTTTCTTCTTGAATGGAACGTTTAATTCCAATTTCTCAATCGCTGATTTGACATCTTGACCAGGCTCCAAGAAATACTTAGCTGGAACACCTTCTGTCAAGTTGGCATTATTAGGCTCTTGAAGGTATGGAAGCTCTGCAGGCATGATATCGTTAAAGAGAATCTTACCAACAGTTGTCAAGAGAATCTTGTGTTGTTGTGCTTCTGTCCAAGGTTTGTTCAAGCTATCCGTCGCAATTCCGACACGTGTATGCAAGTGAACATAGCCATTGCGAAGGGCCATCACGGCTTCATCACGGTCTTTAAAGACCATTCCTTCACCTTCACGACCAGCTTCTTCCATCGTGAGGTAGTAGTTCCCCAATACCATATCCTGAGATGGCGTAACGACTGGTTTACCATCTTTAGGGTTCAAGATATGCTCAGCAGCCAACATCAAGATACGAGCTTCTGCTTGAGCTTCTTCTGAAAGCGGTACGTGGATGGCCATTTGGTCTCCATCGAAGTCGGCATTGTAGGCTTCACAGACAAGGGGGTGCAAGCGAAGGGCTTTCCCGTCAATCAAGACAGGTTCAAAGGCTTGGATCCCCAAACGGTGAAGGGTCGGTGCGCGGTTCAAGAGAACTGGGTGTTCTTTGATGACTTCTTCCAAGATATCCCAGATACGTTCATCTCCACGTTCGACCAAGCGTTTTGCAGCTTTAACGTTTTGTACGATATCACGTGCAACGATTTCACGCATAACAAATGGTTTGAAGAGCTCGATTGCCATTTCACGTGGCACACCACATTGGTACATCTTCAGAGTTGGACCAACGGCGATAACGGAACGTCCTGAGAAGTCCACCCGTTTACCGAGCAAGTTTTGACGGAAGCGTCCTTGTTTCCCTTTGAGCATGTGGCTCAATGATTTGAGTGGACGACTACCTGGTCCTGTGATTGGACGACCACGACGACCGTTGTCGATCAAAGCGTCAACCGCTTCTTGGAGCATCCGTTTTTCGTTTTGCACGATGATACCAGGGGCATTCAATTCTAACAAACGTGCCAAACGGTTGTTCCGGTTAATTACCCGGCGATAAAGGTCATTCAAGTCAGAGGCGGCAAAACGGCCACCATCCAATTGGACCATCGGACGAAGATCTGGTGGAATAACGGGAAGGATGTTGAGGACCATCCATTCTGGCTTGTTGCCAGATTTGTAGAAGGCGTCCAAGACATCCAAACGACGCACAGCCTTCACACGTTTTTGACCAGTTGCAGTCTTCAATTCTTCTTTCAAGAGAGCAATTTCAGCTTCCAGATCCACTTGTTTCAAGAGGTCTTGGATGGCTTCTGCACCCATCTTAGCTACAAAGGAACCTGGTCCGTATTCACGCAAGCGTTCACGGTATTCACGTTCTGTCATGATGGATTTGTGCTCAAGTGGAGTATCTTTTGGATCGATCACCACATAAGCTGCGAAGTAGATGACTTCTTCAAGGGCACGAGGACTCATATCCAAGGTCAATCCCATACGAGAAGGGATTCCTTTGAAGTACCAGATGTGTGATACAGGTGCTTTCAACTCGATATGCCCCATGCGTTCACGACGAACTTTCGCACGTGTTACTTCAACCCCACAGCGGTCACAAACGATCCCTTTGTAACGGATTCGTTTGTATTTCCCACACGCACATTCCCAGTCTTTTGTAGGTCCAAAGATGACTTCATCAAAGAGACCTTCGCGTTCTGGTTTCAATGTACGGTAGTTGATTGTTTCAGGTTTCTTGACCTCTCCATAAGACCATGAACGGACCTTGCTTGGAGAAGCTAGGGTGATTTGCATACTTTTAAAACGATTTACATCAACCACTATTTCTTACCTTTCCTTGTTTTCATACTTGTTTTATTTGGATACAGCTTAGGTGGAGGAAGAAAGGAAACTTTCTTGCCACCTCCTTGTGTCTGTATCTTGTTATCGAATCATCCTGCTAGAAGCATTGGTTGCTCACAGGACAATCATTTTTACTGATTATTTTTCTGATTCTTCGGCATCAAAGGCTGCTTTTGCTTCCTTTGCTGCTTTTTCACGTGCTTTTTCAAGGTCATCCACATGAATCACATCATCGTCTTCCCCTTCATCAAGGTCACGAAGTTCCACTTCTTGATCATCTTCGTCCAAGACACGCATGTCAAGACCAAGTGATTGCAATTCTTTGACAAGAACGCGGAAGGATTCTGGTACACCTGGTTTTGGAATTGGTTTACCTTTGGTAATCGCTTCATAGGCTTTCAAACGTCCGTTGACATCATCTGACTTGTAAGTCAAGATTTCTTGAAGGACATTTGATGCACCATAAGCCTCAAGGGCCCACACTTCCATTTCCCCGAAACGTTGTCCACCAAACTGAGCTTTCCCTCCGAGTGGTTGTTGGGTAACCATTGAGTATGGTCCAACTGAACGGGCATGGAGTTTATCATCAACCATGTGGTGAAGCTTGATCATGTACATGACACCGACAGAGACACGGTTGTCAAACGGCTCACCAGTACGTCCATCGTAAAGAATGGTCTTGGCATCGCTATCCATACCAGCTTCTTTCACAGTATCCCAGAGATCTTCTGAGCTTGCTCCATCAAAGACTGGTGTCGCGATGTGAATACCCAAGTTACGAGCTGCCATACCAAGGTGAAGTTCCATAACCTGACCGATATTCATACGTGATGGCACCCCAAGAGGGTTCAACATGATATCAACCGGTGTACCGTCTGGAAGGTAAGGCATATCTTCAACTGGAACAATACGAGACACAACCCCTTTGTTTCCGTGACGACCGGCCATCTTATCTCCGACGCGGATCTTGCGTTTTTGTGCAATGTAAACACGAACCAACATGTTGACACCAGATTGTAATTCATCACCGTTTGTACGGGTAAAGATCTTAACATCGCGAACGACTCCATCTCCACCGTGAGGTACACGGAGTGATGTATCACGCACTTCACGAGATTTATCCCCAAAGATAGCGTGAAGGAGACGTTCTTCAGCAGAAAGGTCTTTTTCACCTTTCGGTGTTACCTTACCGACAAGGATATCGCCTTCTTTAACCTCAGCACCAATACGGATAATACCTGTTTCATCCAAGTCACGAAGAGCATCTTCCCCAACGTTTGGAATTTCACGGGTAATTTCTTCAGGGCCTAACTTGGTATCGCGTGTTTCTGATTCGAATTCTTCCAAGTGAACAGATGTGTAGACATCTTCTTTCACCAAGCGTTCGCTCATGATAACGGCATCCTCGAAGTTATACCCTTCCCAAGTCATGTAAGCGACGATTGGGTTTTGACCAAGGGCCATTTCCCCTTTTTCCATTGATGGACCGTCAGCGATAAAGTCACCTTTTTCAACGGTTTCACCAACTTTAACCAGAGTACGTTGGTTGTAGGCTGTACCGGAGTTTGAACGACGGAATTTTTGAACATGGTAGACGTCCAAAGAACCATCTTCCCGACGGACTTCCACCTTATCCGCATCTGCATAGGTAACTTTACCATCATGTTGAGCAATGACTGCAGCTCCTGAGTCATGGGCTGCTTGGTATTCCATACCAGTACCCACATAAGGGGCTTTTGGATCAATCAATGGAACAGCCTGACGTTGCATGTTGGCACCCATGAGGGCACGGTTGGAGTCATCGTTTTCCAAGAAAGGAATACATGCTGTCGCAACAGCAACTACTTGTTTTGGAGATACGTCCATGTAGTCGACTTGATCAGATGGGAACTCTTGGTTGTTACCACGGTGACGTCCCATAACGATTGGCTCAGCAAAGCCACCCTTTTCGTTCAACTTAGAATTGGCCTGAGCGACGATGTACTCATCTTCTTCATCGGCTGTCAACCAAACGATTTCGTTGGTCACTACACCTTTTTCACGGTCTACCTTACGGTATGGCGTTTGGATGAAACCATACTTGTTCAAGTGTCCATAAGATGACAAGTTGTTGATCAAACCGATGTTTGGTCCTTCAGGTGTTTCGATTGGACACATCCGACCATAGTGGGTATAGTGCACGTCACGCACTTCATATCCGGCACGGTCACGTGTCAAACCACCAGGCCCTAAGGCAGACAAACGACGTTTGTGAGACAACTCAGAAAGTGGGTTGTGTTGGTCCATGAACTGTGACAACTGTGAAGAACCAAAGAATTCTTTAATTGCTGCAGTTACGGGACGAATGTTAATAATTTGTTGTGGTGTCAAGACATCGTTATCTTGTACAGACATCCGTTCGCGAACGTTTCGTTCCATCCGTGAAAGTCCAAGACGCACTTGGTTGGCAAGCAATTCACCAACGGCACGAATCCGACGGTTTCCAAGGTGGTCGATATCATCTACACGGCCAAGTCCTTCTGCAAGGTTCAAGAAATAGCTCATCTCTGCCAAGATATCTGCTGGAGTTACAATCCGTACTTTGTCAGATGGGTTGGCATTTCCGATGATGGTGACAACGCGGTCTGGATCTGTTGGAGCGACAACTTTGAATTTTTGCAATTCTACTGGTTCTGTCAAAACAGCAGCATCATTTGGAATGTAGGTGATTTTGTTCAAACCGTTATCCAATTGTTCTGAGATGCTGTCGATCACATCGCGCGTCATGACAGTACCAGCTTCTACAAGGATTTCCCCTGTTTCAGCATCTACCAATGGTTCTGCGATTGTTTGGTTCAACAAGCGGTTCTTGATATTGAGTTTCTTGTTGATCTTGTAGCGACCAACTGGTGCCAAGTCATAACGACGTGGATCAAAGAAACGGGCTACCAACAAGCTACGTGAGCTTTCCGCCGTTTTTGGTTCACCTGGACGAAGACGCTCGTAGATTTCTTTGAGGGCTTCATCTGTCCGTGAATCCATTGGGTTTTTGTGGATATCTTTTTCGATGGTATTGCGAACCAATTCGCTGTCCCCAAAGATATCGATGATTTCATCATCTCCAGAGAATCCAAGAGCACGCACAAGAGTTGTAAATGGAATCTTACGTGTGCGGTCGATACGTGTGTAAGCAATGTCTTTTGAGTCGGTTTCAAGCTCTAACCAAGCCCCACGGTTAGGGATAACAGTTGATCCATAACCAACTTTACCATTCTTGTCCACCTTATCATTGAAGTAGACACCTGGTGAGCGGACCAACTGAGATACGATAATCCGTTCTCCACCATTGATGATGAAGGTTCCCATTTCAGTCATGATTGGGAAATCACCAAAGAAAACTTCTTGGGTCTTGATTTCACCTGTTTCTTTGTTGACCAAACGGAAGGTCACAAAGATTGGTGCTGAGTAGCTAGCATCGTGGATGCGCGCTTCTTCAAGCGAATACTTAGGTTCGCGGATTTCATAACCCACAAATTCCAATTCCATTGTATCCGTGAAGTTTGAGATGGGAAGCACATCTTCAAATACTTCCTTCAAGCCATGATCCAAGAAATCTTTGAATGAGTCTGTCTGGATTTCAATCAAGTTTGGTAAATCAAGAACCTCTTTGATTCTTGAAAAACTACGACGGGTCCGATGTTTCCCGTATTGAACGTCATGTCCTGCCAAAGTTTTTAGCTCCTTTTTCCATACTAGGATAGCTTGGTAAAATGATTTTCACCACCTATCCGGTTTTAACTACAATTGTGTGATTTGCATCACGTGAAGAGCTGTCTCTTCACCTCATTCGTCGCTTTTTGTAATTTTTAGAAAAATTAAATTTGTGTAACAAACTAGGATTTTTCTGAAAAATAGGCACAAAAAGAGCAGCTAAATCGACTTATTCAAGTAAGATTTAACTGCTGTAAGCTCTTATTTGGACAATATTTCAAATAAAGCACACGACAAATTAGTTATCACTATTATACCGTTTTTTGCTCCAAAAATCAAGGCTTTCTCTAGGTTTTCTACTGGATCAGACTAGCGTCGATTGCCACGATTTGAGCTGTTTCGATTTGAACTATTGCTTGATGAACTATTGGTTGTCGAATTGTTCTTATTATTCGACTGATTTCCACTGCTATTGCCGAGAATGGCTGCCCAAGCACTTTGATAATCGCTATCCGATCCCCCGATGGCAAAGCGGTATTGAGTGGTTGGCGCTCCGTTTTTGGCCCAAAGGCTCGTCACCATTTGACCGCTCACATCGATATCTCGGCCATTGACATTGACGCGACCCGGTCTTTCACCAGTCGATTTGAGCACTTCAGAGCGGATCACACTCTTATCGAGAGTGAATTTATCCTGAATCCCAAAGAGACTTGGATCTGCTTGGTAGATCGCATTCGCCAACTGCGCCATGTATTGGGCATTGTTGTTGTATCCGGTCAAGGTTTGCATGGAAGCATTGTTGTCATGGCCGATCCAACCTCCTAAAGAAACATTTGGAGTGGACAACATCAACCACATATCCCCGTTTGAGTTGGTGGTACCAGTTTTTCCAATCCAGTCAGCACCTGCCAGTGTTGGGTTGACTTGGCTAATCCGTGACTTAAAGGTCGTTGTGGCACCAGATGTGATGACCCCACGCAAGAGATCCTGCATAATCGTTGCTGTTGCTGGAGAGTAGACACGAACCGGATCTGCCTCGTGCTTGTAGACTACATCCCCATCTCGGTCGATGATTTGCTCCACCATGTAGCGTTTGAGGTAGTTCCCATTGTTAGCAATGGTTTGGAAACCGTTGGTATGTTGGGCAACAGTGACCTCAATTCCTCCCCCCATTGGTAGACTCTCAATGCCATATTCAGGGATATCATAGCCCATTTTCTTCATGTAGGATGGGACATCCACACCCTTTTCACGAAGGGTTCGGTAAGTCCAGTAAGCCGGAATATTCCATGAGGTATTGAGGGCCTCACGGAGATCCATCATGGCTGTTCCTCGGCTATCCACGTGCATGATCGGCTCCCCACTTGAGAAATTAGTTGGGTAGTTAGAAAGGATGCTATTACTTCCCATCAAGCCTTGGTCGATGGCAATCCCATAGGCCAACAGTGGCTTGATAGTAGATCCTGGGGAACGTTCTGTATCAAAGGCATGGTTGTTTTGGTTACCATCAAAATTCCGACCACCGATAAATCCTAAAACAGCACCCGTTCGGTTGTCCATCAGGACATTCCCAACTTCTACAAGACCCGTTCCATCATCCAAGACGCTTCCAAAATTCGCGACTGCAGCCTGCATCGCATTGTGAACCGGTTTGTTAATAGTGGTTTGGATCGTGTAACCACCTTCGCGCAACTCACTCTCAGCTAATTCTTGATAAGCCTTGACGGTTTCATTATTTTTCAGGTCTTGCTTGGTTACATTGTCCCGCTTGATCAAGTAATCATACATGGCCTCTTTTGCTTCTGCCATTGCTTGGAAGTAGAGGTAGTCATGCGGTGTTTTCTCGATGCCATCTGGAGCAATGAAGTCTTTGGTCAAGTCGTACTGAGCATAGGTTTCGTAGTCTTTTTTCGATAAGGCTCCCGTCCGGTACATATTGAACAAGACATCTTTGGCACGCGCCAAACCTAACTCGAGGTTCTCCTTGCTCTTTAGGCTACCGTCTGCAGCATAAGGAGAGTAGACAATCGGACTCTGTGGCAAGCCAGCGATAAAGGCTGCTTGTGGAACAGACAAGTCTTTCGCAGAGACGCCAAAGATCCCTTGAGCTGCGGCTTCCACACCTGCAATATTTTGTCCCCGATTGTTTCGTCCAAAAGGCGAGACGTTTAAGTAGGTGGTTAGGATTTCGTTTTTATCCATTCCCCTCTCTAAAGCTAGGGCATCGACAATCTCTGTCGCCTTACGAGTAAAGGTGGGAGCATCTCCTACGACTTGCTGTTTGATCAACTGCTGGGTTAAGGTCGATCCCCCACTAGAGGAACCGACACCGGCTACAGATCCAAGCGTCGCCCGAAGAACAGCTTTGGGCACAACCCCCTTGTGGCTTTCAAAGTTCTCATCCTCAGTAGCGATCACAGCCTTTTTGACATTGTCGGAAATGGCATCTCCAGCTACCGGCGTGCGGATCAAATCACTGTCCACTTCTGCAATCAGGCTCTTATCGGAATAGGTCAGTTTTGAAACACTGCTGACATTGCGAACCTGCTGGACCAGTTCTTCTGTCTTTGGAACCTTGACATTGCTAAAGAGGCTTGCTGCATAACCAATCCCGATCCCCGCGCCAAATAAAAAGAGGCACACAAATAAGGCGATCATCACATCCCACAAGAGTTTGAGCGTCCTCAAAAAGGTCGCAAAAATATCGCCGACAGACCAGCTACTTTCTTCATTTTTTTCCTTATTCGGAGTTTCTGTATACATATTTGCAAAGAATTTTTGGACTTTCTTCCAAAACTCTTGCAACTTCTCTTTTAATTGATTCACTGATTCTTTCTCCTTGTTCCCTATATTATAGCAGATTAGCCCCTTTGTTTTCAATCACAAGAGCGTAGAAATCCTCGCTCAATCTTCTTGGGTAAGGACAAGAAAATGACGGAAAGCATTGCCATTTCCGTGGTTTATGGTAGAATAGAGAAATGAATAAACTTATAAAGGAGAAAAGACACATGCACATTTTTGATGAGCTAAAAGAGCGTGGTTTGGTATTTCAAACGACGGATGAAGAAGCCTTGCGCAAAGCACTGGAAGAAGGTCAGGTTTCTTATTATACTGGTTATGATCCAACTGCTGACAGCCTTCACCTTGGTCACTTGGTTGCCATCTTAACGAGCCGTCGCCTTCAACTAGCAGGCCACAAACCTTACGCGCTCGTTGGCGGTGCGACTGGTCTCATTGGAGATCCGTCCTTCAAAGATGCTGAACGTAGTCTCCAAACAAAAGAAACTGTTCAAGAATGGGTTCGCTCCATTCAAGGGCAATTGTCTCGTTTCCTCGATTTTGAAAATGGTGACAACAAAGCCGAAATGGTCAACAACTACGATTGGTTCGGAAGCATTAGCTTTATTGACTTCCTTCGTGATGTCGGAAAATACTTTACGGTCAATGCTATGATGAGTAAGGAATCTGTTAAAAAACGGATTGAGACAGGAATTTCTTACACGGAGTTTGCCTACCAAATCATGCAGGGCTATGACTTCTACGTCCTCAACCAAGAACACAATGTAACCCTTCAAATCGGTGGATCTGACCAATGGGGAAACATGACAGCTGGTACTGAGTTGATGCGTCGTAAGGCAGATAAAACTGGTCATGTTATGACTGTGCCTTTGATCACAGATGCAACTGGTAAGAAATTCGGTAAATCAGAAGGCAATGCCGTCTGGCTCAATGCAGACAAAACATCTCCTTACGAAATGTACCAATTCTGGATGAATGTGATGGACGCCGACGCTGTGCGCTTCTTGAAGATCTTCACTTTCTTGTCACTGGATGAGATCGAAGAGATCCGTAAGCAGTTTGAGGCTGCTCCTCATGAACGCTTGGCTCAAAAGATCTTGGCGCGTGAAGTGGTTACCCTCGTTCACGGTGAAGAAGCTTACAAGGAAGCCCTCAACATCACGGAACAACTCTTTGCAGGAAACATCAAGAACTTGTCTGTCAAAGAACTCAAACAAGGCCTTCGTGGTGTGCCAAACTACCAGGTCCAAGCAGAAGACAACCTCAACATTGTAGAACTCTTGGTCACAGCTGGTGTAGTGAATTCTAAACGCCAAGCCCGCGAAGATGTTCAAAATGGAGCGATCTACGTCAATGGCGAACGCATCCAAGACCTTGACTATGTCTTGAGCGATAGCGATAAATTAGAAAATGAATTGACCGTTATCCGTCGCGGTAAGAAAAAATACTTTGTTTTGACTTATTAAGAAAGTAAAACCACGAAGTTTCGTATGAACTTCGTGGTTTTCTTATACACTTTTTTCTGAGACTATTTCCCTTTTCTGCGATGCAACAAAGCTTGGTTGATTCGTTGAGTTTTTTTATGGAGTTGCCAAATCTGGTACAGCCAGATCAGGCCGTAAATGGCTAGAAAGATCAACCAAGGAATCGGGCTCCGCAAGGCTGTCCCCCAGCCAAAAAACAAGTAGGTTAATGCTAAGATGGCAGCTGTCACAACTAAATGCAAAGCCACACGCAAACTATAGGTCAAAAACTCTTCTTCCTCAAGAATGAAGGTCAAGACCCCCATTGTCCCACTCATCAAAAAGATCGCTAGGATGTTGCGGACATTTACAGCGGGATAGACGATGTTGGTATAGACATGGGATAATAACACCAAACACAAATAAAAGAAGGATCCTGTCCTCATACCAGATACAAAATAAGCTATAACTCGTTTCATCACTTTCTCCTATACCCCTAAATAATCCATCAAGGATTTGACATATTTCCGACTGACACTTGATTTTACTCCACGTGTCAGTTTAGCCATCATATTGCCTGAAAAACTATCCGATAGCGATTCTAAATGGTCGATATTCATCAT